>JASBTO010000186.1 GCA_030148365.1 Kangiellaceae bacterium | reverse complement strand
GGAGTCGGGAGCAACCGTGACGGGATCGGCGCTCGGGTCTCGGTGGTCTCGGAATCCTGCTCCGCCGGTGACATGAGGCGTCAGATTGACGAGGTTCGTGCCGGCTCGGGGTATCTCTCCGGCAACGACATCCGCCTGCACTTCGGACTCGGCGGTGCCACGGAGGCGGAGAGAATCGACATCGCCTGGCCCTCCGGACTTGTCCAGACGCTGCACTCTCAGCGGGCGAACCAGATCCTCACGATCCTGGAGGGCGAGGTGCAGGCTACCTTGCCCCGGGAGCTACAGCGAACGGTATCTCGATCGGCCTGCCTTCCGCGGTAGCGTGTGGGGCCGAGAGGCCTTCCTCCTCGAAAGTACGATTGACGGTGTTGCCGGCAAGGTCCTCGATCGCCGGATGGACGAGGATCGTGTAACGCCCGGCCGCCCAGTCCTCCCTGGGCTCCATCTCCCAGCGTGTCTCGTCTCTCGAGATGCTGACCTTCCCTGCGATGATCGCACCCGATTCCTCACGAACCGAGGGGTATGGACGCCCATGGGATCGAAATTCTCGATGGAGCAGATGATGATGCAGTTATCGTTTCGATCCCGTACCACCTCCATTTCGTACTCTTTCCAGCCGATCAGCGATTCGTCGATCAGCAGTTCGGAGGTGGGCGACAAGTCCAGACCCCGGGCGCAGATATCCTCGAATTCCTCGACGTTATAGGCGATACCGCCGCCGGTGCCGCCCATGGTGAAAGACGGACGGATAATACAGGGGAAGCCCACCTGCTTCTGCACGCCCCAGGCATCTTCCATGGAGTGGGCGATACCGGAGCGCGGCTGATCCAGACCGATTTTGGTCATGGCCTTGCCGAACAATTCCCGATCTTCCGCCTTGTCGATGGCCTCCCGCTTGGCGCCAATCATCTCGACACCGTGAATTTCCAGCACACCTCTGGACGCAAGATCCAGGGCACAGTTAAGCGCCGTCTGGCCACCCATGGTCGGCAGCAGCACGTCAGGCTTCTCTTTCTCGATGATTTTGGCAACCACTTCCCAGTGCAACGGCTCAATGTAGGTTGCATCGGCCAGCTCCGGATCGGTCATGATGGTCGCGGGATTGGAGTTGACCAGGATGACCCGGTAGCCCTCTTCCCGCAGCGCCTTGCAGGCCTGGGCGCCGGAATAATCAAATTCGCAGGCCTGGCCAATCACGATCGGGCCCGCGCCCAGAATCAGAATGCTTTCAATATCGGTTCTTTTCGGCATGTGTCGGTCGCTTTCCTGAATAATCCGTCCGTGAAAAATTAAGCCTTGTGCTGTTGCATCAGCTCGATAAAGTGGTCAAACAACGGCGCTGCGTCGTGGGGTCCCGGACTTGCCTCCGGATGCCCCTGAAAGCCGAACACCGGTTTGTCGGTAAAGTGCAAACCCTGCAGCGAGCCGTCGAACAGAGAACGGTGAGTCGCCCGGATATTATCGGGCAGGGTCTCCTCGTCCGAGGCGAACCCGTGGTTCTGGCTGGTAATGAGCACGCTGCCGTCGTCGAGATTTCTGACCGGGTGGTTGGCGCCGTGGTGCCCGAATTTCATCTTTACACTTTTGGCGCCGCCAGCCAGGGCCAGCAACTGGTGACCCAGACAGATACCGAACACCGGCAGCCCGGTTTCGATGATCTCCCGGATGGCCTCGATGGCATAGTCGCAAGGCTCCGGGTCGCCCGGGCCGTTCGACAGGAAGACCCCGTCGGGCTTCATGGCCAGCACTTCGCTGGCGGGCGTCTGCGCCGGCACCACGGTCAGGTCGCAGCCTCGCTGCGCGAGCATGCGCAGGATATTGAATTTCACCCCATAGTCGTAGGCCACCACCTTGTAGGGTGTGTCGGTGGCCTGGCCGTAACCGTCATCGAGGGTCCACTCGGTTTCGGTCCACTGGTAAGTCTCGCGGGTGCAGACTTCCTTGGCGAGATCCATGCCCTTGAGACCGGGAAAGCCCTTGGCCAATTCCAGTGCCCGGGCTTCATCAATATTGTCGCCCGCCATGATGCAGCCATTCTGGGCGCCCTTGTCCCGCAACAGCCGGGTCAGTCGCCGGGTATCAATGTCGGAAATGCCGACGACGCCTTCTTTCTCGAGGTACTCGGACAGCGGCTGTTGACTGCGCCAACTACTCGCCAGCAGCGGCAAGTCGCGGATTATCAGGCCTTCCGCCCAGACCCGTCCGGATTCGACGTCTTCGGAATTGGTGCCGGTGTTGCCGATGTGGGGATAAGTCAGGGTGACCAGTTGTTTGGCGTAGGAGGGATCAGTGAGGATTTCCTGATAGCCGGTAAGTGCGGTATTGAAGACCACCTCTCCGACGGCCTCGCCGGCGGCGCCAATCGCGCGACCGCGGAACATGCTGCCGTCTTCCAGGACCAGAATGGCGGGCTGAATCAAGTCTACCTCCAGATGGCGGGCATACAAAAAATCGGAGTCCCGACGCGCGGAATCCGACTCCTGTGCGCTCGCAGTAAAGCCGTGGATAAAATTCGCGGTATTTTACGGGATTTGGGGGTCCCAAGTCCATCCGGATCGCTGCAGAGATTGTCGGCGGGCCGGCCGGAAGGCCCTGGCCGGCGGTCGCCAGGACCCGGGGTCAGCCGTCAGATGCGGGCGGATAGGTCTCGTTGATATAGGCGACCGACGCTTCCACCAGTTGCCGGAGTACCGTCAGGTCAACATCATCCAGGCTCTTGATATACAGACAGGATTTGCCGGTCTTGTAGTTGCCGAGCCGGCTCATCAGGTCATCATATTTACTGAATCCGGCCATGATATACAGGGTCAGCGCCTGCTTGCGCGGCGAAAATCCACACACGAACCAGTCGCCTTCCCGGCCGCTGGCGTAGGTGTAATGATAACTGCCAAAACCGACCATGGATGTCCCCCACATCTTCGCGGGCTCGCCGGTAATCTCACCCATCAACGCCATGATCCGGTCGCAGTCCTTGCGCCGGGATTCATTTTCCACGCCGTCAAGAAAGGCTTCCACGCTGGCGTCAGTGCGGCGGGTTTTCAGATCACTCATGGTCACTCCGGTTTGTGTTTGACGTTCAATAACTGGCCCCCACCGGAGAACTCCCGGCTCAGGCAATCCCAATTTGCCCCGCTAACCTGCGCGCCGTCAAGCCACCAGACCACCAGCTACCGGGTTTGCCATTTTCCCGGCACGGGTTAATACTCATCCCTGACAAGCCAATCCGGTAACGGCGTCACCATGAAAGCCAAATTCATTCAGTATGTCTATAACATCCAGTCCAGCTACTGGTTTATTCCCATGCTGATGGCGCTCGCCGCGATCCTGCTTGCCATAATTACCGGCACCATGGATCGCTATCTGGACTCTGACTGGCCGCGCCATTTTGAATGGCTCGAAGCAAACCGACCGGAGGGCGCCCGTTCGGTGCTGGCCACCATCGCCGGCTCCATGATCACCGTCGCCGGTGTCACTTTTTCCATGACCATGGTGTCGGTGTCTTTCGGTTCCGCCCAGTTCGGGCCGCGGCTGGTCGGCAACTTCATGCGGGACCGGGGCAATCAGATCACTCTCGGCACTTTCATCGCCACCTTTGTTTACTGCCTGATGATCTTGCGGACCGTGCGCAGCGGCGTTGAAAGCACCGCCAGTGCCGAAGCCGTCTCCGCATTCGTCCCGCACATTTCGGTCCTGTGCGGATTACTCCTCGCCCTCGCCAGTGTCGCAGTGCTGATCTATTTCATTCACCATATTCCGGAAACCATCCATATCGGCAACATTACCGCTGATGTGGGCAAGGAATTGCGGACTGCCATCGACAAACTCTTCCCCGCCCGGGTGGGAGAGCCGCCGCCTGAAGATGACTCCGACGCCGATGTCGTCTCCTTGCCCGACGACTTTCTTGAAACCGCCGCGGGCGTCAGATGTCGGGACGAAGGTTACATCCAGGCGCTGGATATGGACGGTTTGCTGAAGGCCGCAATTGAATTTGATTTGATCGTGCGTCTTGAATACCGGCCCGGGGATTTTGTCACCAAAGGCAAGTCCCTGATCCTTGCTGGGCCGGCCGACAACCTGACCAGCGAGGCTGAAAGCGAGCTCTATTCATTATTCGCGCTGGGGAGTGAGAGAACTCCCACCCAGAACATCCTCTTTCTGGTGGATGAACTTGTGGAGATCATTGGTCGGGCTCTGTCTCCGGGGATCAACGACCCCTTTACCGCCAATACCTGCATCGACTGGCTGGAGAGTGCGCTCCGCGAATTTTTGAGCCGCCAGAGCCCCCCTGCTTTTCGCTATGATTCGGACCAGCGACTGCGCGTGGTCGCCTATCCCGTTTCCCCTGAGCGCTTTGCTTCCGCCATTTTTGATCAGACCCGCCCCTATGTGGCCTCGGATCGAAACTCGGCCCTGCACATGATGAAGATGATTGCCGAAATGGCCTCTGATCTCGAAGACAAGGCACACCGGGATTTACTGCTCCGTCATGCCAGGGCGCTCATGGAAGCCGGCCAGGTGGCGCTGGCTCTGGATATCGATCGGGAGCAACTCGAGCGCCGCTACCTGCTGACCAAACGCCTTGCGGAGAACCCCTCCCTCGCAGACCGGCTGCGGGACGATCAGGGCTGGCTCGGCGGCCATGCATGACAACCCCCCGCTCCTCTGTCCCTGTTGCGACTGCCGACCAGGGAGTTCCGCGAATTGATTAGACCGGCCCTGCCTGCTGATGCAGCGGAATTGTGCGCCATTTACAATCATTATGTGGCCAACACGACCGTCACCTTTGAAGAAAACATCGTGTCCGCAGAAATGCTTCGCCAACGCATTACCGCTATCTCCGCCACTTATCCCTGGCTGGTCATGGAATCTGACGGCCGGATCGCCGGCTACGCCTACGGTACGGACTGGAAACATCGCTCGGCCTACCGCTTCTCGGCGGAAACCACGATTTACCTGCGACCCGAGGTACAAGGCCGGGGTCTGGGCCTGAAGCTTTACCGGGAACTCATCGGACGGATGGAACAACAGAACCTGCATTGCCTGGTAGGAGGCATCGCCCTGCCCAACGCCGCCAGCGTCGCATTGCACGAAAAACTGGGCTTCAGAAAAGTCGGGCAGTTTCGCCAAATCGGCAGGAAGTTTGATCAGTGGATCGATGTCGGCTATTGGCAACTGTTACTCGAGGCCGCCGATCGCTGAAGCGGGACATCCCGGGCCAGTCGTTTTCTTTAATCAAGGCGGCCCGTCAGGGTTCAGAAGGCTCGGCCGTCGATCCACGCGACCTCCAGCATCGCCACATCCAGTTCCGCCACGCACCCCAGATTCACCCGGTAATGGCCGGGGCACTCCACAGCTTCGTGGAATGGGTATATCCCGCAATGGCGGCAAAAGTAATGGTTCACCAGGCGATCGCCAAACCGGTAGAGCGCCAGATTTTCCTCGCCCGACACCCGCGTAAACCGGTCCGGTCCGAAGTACTCCGTCGACATGAGGGCGCCTTTGCGGACGCAGATGGAGCAGTTACAGCGCAATCCTGAGCGGATCGTTTCACTACGGAAGGTAAAGATCACCGCACCGCAATGGCAATTACCGTGATATGTGATCATGATGCTCACGGATTTTCTGCGTCAAAAGTTACCCTGCCCATTTACCAGCCCTGCCAGGCGCTCCGCGCCGTGGCGCCAACTTCTGTAACTCTGGATAGTAGCTCGAATTTCCCTGGCGGTGCCGCGCTGCTTTTCTGTTGAAGAATTTTACAATCCGGCGGTTTGCCCATGAAGTGCTCACCGCAATAAAAAATATTTTTATTTTGTTTCAATAGCTTGGGTTTTCCGGAATAAAAAGTGCATGGCCCCTCCGGAGACGAAGTATTCAGCATCAACAAAACAGTCGAACCTGCCCCCAAGGAGAGAGTTATGTTCAAAAGAATCGCAACGACACTGATTATCGTACTGGGCATTGGCCTCGGCTCGGTGGCGAGAGCCGACTTTGTCGAGGTCACCGCCACCGGCACCGTTGACTTCAACCTGATCAGCTCAGGCGAATTGGCGGGGGTCAATGCCGGCGACGCGGTCACCCTGACCTTCTTGCTCGATGTCGATGACTTTCTCGACAGCGCCATGTTTCCGACCCGGGGCTATGTGATTGACCCGGCGTCTTTCGACCTGAGCATCGGCGCCGCGACCCTGGATCTCGCGAATCCCTTTCCCGGCACCCCCTATTTCGTAATCCGTAATGACGATCCGGCGGTGGACGGTTTCTTCATCGGCACCAGCCCGGACGGGTTTGAGGGCGTGCCGACCGACGAGCCGGGAATTTTTGGCGATTTCGGTTTCAACTACCTGGTCACCTATGGCAACGACCCCTTGCCGTCCCTGGATATTCTCGATGCCACCGGCACCTACGACTTTAACGGCTTGACCGTATTCAGTTTCGGGATCAGCGATGGCCCCGTCGATGCGCTTGGCATCGTTTTTGAGGAGATGACGATTACTGCCATTGTCGTTAACGGTATTCCCACCCCGGCCAGCCTTTGGTTATTCGCGCCTCTGTTGCTGGTGCTGGCAGGATTTGTCCGGCGCGGTAAGCCGGCTTAATCTCCCACCCGGGACTTTTTTACAGGCAAAGAAAAAGGGCGGTAATACCGCCCGTTTTCGGTGGTTCCTCCGAACCGTTCGTTGCTCCTTGCTACATCCTTGTGCCACCCGTCCCTAGGCTGTTTCGTCATCCTGGCACTTCCGGTGTGCAGACCTGAAACTTTACCGCCTGGCGGGGATTTGGCAAGTCGTGACTTTCTTTATTGATGCCGGTTTCCGGACGACAACCCGGGTGCTGCGGTTGGAATTCTCAGCAAGCTCAGCTAGTTAACCTGGCAACACCCTTCGAACAGGCTGCTGCCACCGGGAAATTGTAGACCTTGCGTACCGCCAATTGAGAAATGGCTTACACCGCTAATGGCGGATCGCTTACAAATTTCGGCTGATGCCTGAAGGGGTATTCCGGAAGGGTCGAGAAAACGAAGCGCGGAGAAGCCGATCATCGGATGGGCAGGGTACTTTTTCGGTGCAAAGGAAAAAGGGCGGTTTCCCGCCCTCATTTTCCAGGTTCTTCCTGAACCAGATTCTGATCCGTCAGAAACCGTATGCTCCCTGCTACGTCCCTGTGGAGCCTGTTCCTTGTGGCCCCTCTCCAGTACATCCTGTTCCGGAGCCCGGCACATCCTGTGTCGGAAACTATAGAATAGGCTTCTGGCGTCTTCTCACAAGGCACAAATTACCCTTACACACTTTCATCCACCGGGTGCCCGGCGGGGCCAGGAACCCTAAGCAATTCAATTTATTGCACTTTTTTCTTTTATCGAGAAAACTCTGCGGCCACAGCACCGGCAATTACCGCTCTCTGCCGCCTGCGTTTTCAGCGCCTACTGACAGGGACAATGGCGGATCTCGCACACATTCACTGTGGCTAACCTTCTCAATACTCCGGATTTTCGCCGTCAACGCCGATTTCAGGCCCCTCAGATCCCGTCGCCGGCCAGAACATCCTGCATCGAATACAGGCCGGGAGGGCGGCCTTGTAACCAGGCGGCCGCCCTGAGAGCGCCTTCGGCAAAACATTGGCGACTGACCGCCTCGTGCCGCACCGTAACGGATTCGCCCTTGAGGCCGAAAATGACGTCGTGGTTACCGACAATATCCCCGGCTCTTACCACTGAGAACCCGAGACTGCCGGTTTGACGGGGTCCGGTTCGACCATGGCGCTCATAGACAGCGATATCTTCCAGCGACTTGCCCCGGGCCTGGGCCACAACCTCGCCAATCTGCAAGGCCGTCCCCGACGGGGCATCCTGTTTGTACCGATGATGGGCCTCGACTATCTCGATATCCGTGTCCTTGCCCAGGCTCGCTGCCGCTTTTTCGACCAGCGACAACAGGGTCGCGACGCCGACACTCATGTTCGGCGCCAGAATAACCGGAATTTTCCGCGCGGCGTCCCGGATCCGCTCCCGATCAGCAGCGCTGAAACCGGTCGTGCCGATCACTACCGGGCAACCGGCCGCAACCGCTTTTTCCAGGCAGTGCAGGCTGTAGGCCGGCAAGCTGAAATCCACGAGTACACGATCCGGCCTCAACAGGGGCTCAAGATCGCTGCTGACCTCAATGCCGGTATCCCGCAATCCGACCAGACGAGCCGCATCCTGGCCCTGGGCTTCGTGGTTCTCCCGGGCCAGCGCGCCGGCAAGTTCAAAATCCGGATTTTGAAGTAGCGCTTCAAGCAACTCCCGGCCCATACGGCCAGTGCTGGCATTGACGACGACATGAGTAGTCATGACTGATTTTCCCGCAACAATAGTCGGCTCAATAAAACAAAAGGCGGACCAAATTGCCAGCTTTTGTCAGTGCTGGTGCGCCGGCGGTGCTTCCGAAGCCTCCTGGTCAAGCCGCGCGAGCTCCGCTTGCAGCTTGCGCAGCCGGGGTTCGAGATGCTCGCGTACCGCCCGATGGTTCAGCCAGCGGACGCCGGCGAATACCGCCAACATGACTAGTGCGGGGACCAGAAAGCCCGACAACCGAATCCACAAGGGGATCTCGCCGGGGATTAACAACACGACCCCCAGAAAAAAGACCAGCATGCCAATCGCCGGTGGCGCCAGGTACCAGCGGGTGACGTTGCCGAGCAATTCCACCTGCTTTCGGGTTTTCCTGATTTCATGCTGCAATACTGTTTTCAGACTGGCATCCACCGGCGCCTCCGCCTCTCGGGCCTGCAACAGACGCCAGGGAATATAGATACTGGCGCCCATCAGGATCACCAGCCCGGCTTTTGCCACCAGGCCCGGCACGATAAAAGCCTGCCAGAGCCAGACAAGGAACAGGAACACCGAGGTCCCGATTTCAATCAGGTCCCGACGTTTGATCTTTTTATCCAGGGACGCCGACTCCTGTTTCAGTGCGTTCAACATTTTCTGCTCCTCCATGGGGGTTTCGGAAACCAGCTCATCCTTCCACACCTGCCTCATTTCATTCAATTTCATGCCGGCTCTCCCACATACTGCGCTTCGAAACGTTTCTTCATGCGACTAATCCGGGCACTGACGTTATTCCCGGACATGCCGACCACATTGGCCATGTCTTCGGCACTGAGCCCGTCGAGATACATCATCAACAAGACGGCATCCATCTCCTTGAGCTGGCCCAGAAACTGCTTGAGAATTTCCGCCTGCCTGAGGGAGTCGGGGTCACTGCCTTGTAACTCCTCCGTGGAGTCGAGGGGGATCTGCTGCCGGTGACGGTAATGTTTGCGCTCGTAGGTGACCGCCGTATTGACAGCGATTCGATATACCCAGGTCGCTGCCGCCGAATCCCCGCGAAAGGTCGGAAAACTCCGCCACAATTGCAGCAATATCTCCTGGCTGACATCGTCTGCATCCGCGCCGCTATGAAACTTTCCGGCGATCCAGCGGATGCGCCGGAGATTTTCGCGGATCAGTTTTAAAAAGGCCTGCTCGTCAACGTCACCCAAACCCATACTTCCCCATATTGATTACTGAACAGTTAGTCGCACCAAAAACACGATTATGACAAATGCCCGGATAACAGCCATAAAAAAACCCGGCAGCTGCCGGGTTTCCATTGCTCGAGTGAATCAGCTGGTCATGTCTTCCCAGAATTTCTTCACCCCGTCGAACCAGCTTTTGGCCTGGGGGCTGTAGCGATCGCGATTTTCCGCCATGGACTCATCCAGGGAGTGCAGAATTTCCCTCTGCTTCTTGCTGAGTTTGACCGGCGTCTCGACAATGACCCGGCAGAGCAAGTCGCCGGTATGGCCACTGCGCACCGATTTGACGCCCTTGCCCCGTAGCCGGAACAGTTTGCCGCTCTGGGTTTCCGGCGGCACTTTCAGCACAACCCGGCTCTTGAGAGTCGGCACTTCCAGTTCGCCGCCAAGGGCCGCGGTCGTGAAACTGATGGGCACTTCACAATACAGGTTGTCGGCGTCGCGGGTGAAAATGGAATGTTCGGCGACGTGCACTTGCACATAGAGATCACCGGTCGCGGCGCCGGGCCCCCCGGCTTCGCCTTCTCCCGACAAGCGGATCCGGTCGCCGGTGTCGACACCCGCCGGGATCTTCACCGACAGGGTCTTGGTCTTGCGCTTGCGGCCTTCGCCGTGACAATCATCGCAGGGATCGGAAATAATCTGGCCCTGACCATGACAGCTCGGGCAGGTTTGCTGCACGGAGAAAAAGCCCTGTGACATACGCACCTGACCCGCGCCGGCGCAGGTCGAGCAGGTCACCGGGCTGGAGCCGGGCTTGGCGCCACCGCCATCACAGGTATCGCAGACGACATAGGTCGGCACCTGGATGGATTTGGTAATCCCGGCAACCGCCTCTTCAAGGCTGAGTTCCATGTTGTAGCGCAAATCGGCGCCCCGGGTCGCGCGCCCATGGCCACCCCGGCCGCCGCCAAAAATATCACCGAATACATCGCCGAAAATATCCGAGAAATTGTCACCATGGCCGCCGTGGAAGCCGCCGGCACTGCCGTCCACGCCGGCGTGGCCATACTGATCGTAAGCCTGACGCTTTTGCGGATTGTTGAGCACTTCAAACGCTTCCTTGGCGTTCTTGAATTTCTCCTCGGCAGTGTGATCGTCGGGATTGCGATCCGGATGGTATTTCATGGCCAGCCGCCGGTAGGCCTTTTTCAGGTCCTGGGCACTGGCGTCTTTGGCGACCCCGAGAGTCTGGTAATAATCTGGCTTCGACATGTAATCCGATTCGTTTAACTGTTGGCCCCAAGGGCGTTATTAACAAGCAAAGACGCGGGATTGCTCCCGCGTCCTGCGCCTCATCGACAAGTTGTCATGCGCGGGCTCGAGCCCGCGCCAATCCTTATGACTTGTTGTCTTTGACTTCCTCGAACTCGGCGTCAACGGCTTCGTCGTCGCCCGCCTGTTCGTCGGCTTTCGGTTCGCCTTCCGGCGCACCTTCCTGGGCCTGACCGGCTTCGGCTTCAGCTGCTGCAGCGCTGTACATGCGCTCGGCAAGCTTCGCGGACGCGGCTGACAAGGCTTCGGTTTTGGCTTCAATCTCGGCCTTGTCGTCACCCTTCAGGGCTTCTTCAAGCTCGGAGATAGCGCTTTCGATAGCTTCCTTCTCGTCGGCTTCTACGGTGACCTTGTCATCCTTGAGGGTCTTCTGGGTCGCGTGGATCATGGCGTCAGCCTTGTTGCGGACTTCCACCAACTCGGAGAACTTGCGATCTTCCTCGGCATGGGTCTCGGCATCCCGCAGCATCTGCTCGACTTCATCGTCGGACAAACCGGACGACGCCTTGATCTCGATGGACTGTTCCTTGCCGGTCGCCTTGTCCTTCGCGGACACGTGCATGATGCCGTTGGCGTCAATATTGAAGGTGACTTCAATTTGCGGCATACCGCGCGGCGCCGGCGGAATATCCGCCAAATCGAACCGGCCCAAAGACTTGTTCTGGCCGGCCATCTTGCGCTCGCCCTGCAGGACGTGAACCGTGACCGCGGTCTGGTTGTCCTCGGCAGTCGAGAACACCTGGGACGCCTTGGTCGGAATGGTCGTGTTCTTGTCGATCAGGTTGGTCATCACGCCGCCCATGGTTTCGATACCGAGGGACAGAGGCGTAACGTCGAGCAGCAACACATCCTTGACGTCGCCGGACAGAACCGCGCCCTGGATGGCGGCGCCGACCGCAACCGCTTCGTCCGGGTTGACGTCACGGCGGGGTTCCTTGCCGAAGAACTCGGTAACCGCTTCCTGCACCTTGGGCATCCGGGTCTGACCACCGACGAGTATGACGTCATCGATATCCCCGGTTTTCAGACCGGCATCTTTGAGCGCCACTTTTACCGGCTCGATAGTACGCTCGATCAAATCCTCGACCAGTGACTCCAGCTTGGCGCGGGTCAGCTTGATGTTGAGGTGCTTGGGTCCGGAGGCGTCAGCAGTAATGTAAGGCAGGTTGACGTCCGTCTGCTGGCTGGAAGACAGCTCGATCTTGGCCTTCTCGGCAGCTTCTTTCAGACGTTGCAGCGCCAGCGGATCACTGTGCAGATCGATACCCTGCTCTTTCTTGAACTGATCCGCCAGATACTCGATAACCCGAAGGTCAAAGTCCTCACCACCCAGGAAGGTGTCGCCATTGGTCGACAGCACTTCGAACTGGTGCTCGCCATCCACCTCGGCGATTTCAATGATGGAGATGTCGAAGGTACCGCCACCCAGGTCGTAGACGGCGATGGTCTTGTCGCCGCGCGCCTTGTCCATGCCGTAGGCCAGCGCGGCCGCGGTCGGCTCGTTGATGATGCGCTTGACCTCGAGCCCGGCGATGCGTCCGGCGTCCTTGGTCGCCTGGCGCTGGGAATCATTGAAGTAGGCCGGCACGGTGATCACCGCCTCGGTGACCGACTCGCCCAGGTACTCCTCGGCGGTGCGCTTCATTTTCCGCAGTACTTCGGCCGATACCTGCG
>JASBTO010000183.1 GCA_030148365.1 Kangiellaceae bacterium | reverse complement strand
GGTAATGACAGCGAAGATCTGGAAGCCCGCTCGCCAGCCTACAACGTCGATCGCATCAAGGCCGACCTGCTGATTGTCAGCGGCGCCAAGGATGAACGTGTACCCCTGTCTCAGGCAAAGAAACTGCGCAGCATGCTTGATCGATCGGGTAAGGACTATGGCTGGCACGTGGAGAAAAAGGAAGGCCACGGCTTTACCGACGAGGAGAACCGTCTGGAGTTCTATCAGATGATGATGGAGTTCTTTGATCGGAATATCGGCGATGGCGCCGTGCGAGAAAGCGAGGTCACCCAGCAATAACCAGCGTCAAACAGAGCAAAGCCGGCCTCGTGCCGGCTTTTTTGTGCACGATCAGTCCCGCTCGCCGAATATCCCGGTGCCCAGCCGCACCCGGGTACTGCCTTCCAGGATTGCGGCTTCGAAGTCACCGGACATGCCCATCGACAGGGTATCGAGATTGGGGAAATCCTGTTTCAGCACCAGCCAGGCTGCCCGGATGCGGGCAAATTGCTCCCGTTGCCGGGCCGGTTCGGCTTGCCGGGGCGGGATCGCCATCAGTCCCCGCAGCCGCAGCCGGGGCAGGGCCGACACTTCCGCGGCCAGATCGGTCAGGGGTTCAAGGGCCACGCCGCCCTTGCTGGCCTCGCCGAACAGGTTCACCTGCAGGCAGATATTGAGCGGCGGCATGCCCGCGGGGCGATACCTGTTCAATTTTTGTGCGAGAGTTAACCGATCCACCGACTCGATCCAGTCACAATGAGGGGCTATCAGTTTGCACTTGTTACTCTGCAGCGGACCGATGAAATGCCACCGGATGTCAGGCTCCGATAGTGTGTCTATCTTGCCGAGCGCCTCCTGGGCATAACTTTCGCCAAAGGCCAATTGACCCGCAAGGAAGGCTTGGCGTATGTTATCGGCTGACTGCTTTTTGCTGACTGCCAGCAGCGATACTTGCTGGCCATGGGGACTGAGGGACCTGGCGTTTTCAATCCGGGCGTTCACATGAGTCAGATTTGCTGCAATATCAATCATTAGCGTAGTACAGAATAATATTATCTGATTGGGGATGTATCGATGGATGTTACCGAACTTCTGGCGTTTGCTGTAAAAAATAACGCCTCTGACTTGCACTTGTCGGCCGGCCTGCCGCCCATGATCCGGGTAGATGGCGAGATCCGGCGTATCAATGTGCCACCGCTGGACGCCAAGGCTGTCCACACGCTCATTTACGACATCATGAATGACAAGCAGCGCAAGGACTATGAAGAGTTTCTCGAGACGGACTTCTCCTTCGAACTGCAGGGCACTGCCCGTTTCCGGGTCAACGCCTTCAACCAGAATCGTGGCGCCGGCGCGGTATTCCGGACCATTCCTTCGCGGGTCCTGACCCTC
Organism: Kangiellaceae bacterium; assembly: GCA_030148365.1. Lineage (GTDB taxonomy): Bacteria > Pseudomonadota > Gammaproteobacteria > Enterobacterales > Kangiellaceae > JASBTO01. The sequence continues at coordinate 8,540 of JASBTO010000183.1, read as the reverse complement.
GAAGAGCTCGGCGCGCCCAAGGTATTCCAGGAAATTGCCATGCAGCCCCGTGGCCTCGTACTGGTCACCGGACCGACCGGCTCGGGTAAAAGTACGACCCTGGCGGCGATGATCGACTATATCAACGAAACCAAGCACGACCACATTCTCACCATCGAAGATCCCATCGAGTTTGTGCACGACAGCAAGAAGTGTCTTGTCAACCAGCGGGAAGTGCACCGGGATACCCACAGCTTCTCGGCGGCTTTGCGTAGCGCCTTGCGGGAAGATCCGGATATCGTGCTGGTCGGCGAGATGCGGGATTTGGAGACCATCCGCCTGGCTTTGACCGCTGCGGAAACGGGACACCTGGTGTTCGGTACCCTGCACACGACCTCGGCCGCAAAGACCATTGACCGGGTGATCGACGTATTCCCGGCCGGTGAAAAAGCCATGGTCCGCTCCATGCTCTCCGAGTCAATCCAGTCGATTATTGCCCAGACTCTGCTCAAGAAAAATGGTGGTGGTCGGGTGGCGGCTCATGAGATCCTTATCGGTACGCCGGCGATCAGGAATCTGATCCGGGAAGACAAGGTTGCGCAGATGTATTCTGCCATGCAGACGGGGATGTCCCTCGGCATGCAGACTCTTGATCACGGTCTCAAACAATTGATGTCCAAGGGCATCGTGAGTCGTCAGGAAGTCCGTAACAAAGCCAAAAACAAAGAAGACTTCTGATAAACGGAGTCACAAGCGAGAGTGTTCAGGGGAATGACATGCAGTTAAAACCACTATTGAGAGCGCTGGTCGACAACGATGGCTCCGACCTGTTTCTGACCGTCAAGAAGCCGCCGTGTATCAAGGTCAATGGCAGGATGATGCCACTGACCAAGTCGGTTCTGGAAGCCGAACATCTGGAAGATTTGATCCTCGGCTCCATGACCAAGGCCCAGCGCGCCGAGTTTGAGGACCATCTGGAGTGCAACTATGCCATCAGTGAAGATGGTATCGGACGCTTCCGGGCGAGTGCCTTTATCCAGCGTGGCAACATGGGCATGGTTTTGCGCCGTATCGAGACCATTATCCCGACCACCGAAGAGCTGAAATTGCCGGCAATGCTGAATGAATTGTCGATGAAGAAGCGCGGCATGGTCATTTTCGTGGGTGCGACCGGCACCGGTAAGTCGACCTCGCTGGCCGCCATGATCGGTTATCGGAACCGCAACTCCGACGGTCACATCATTTCCATCGAGGATCCGATCGAGTACGTCCACCGCCATGACAACTGCATCATCACCCAGCGCGAAGTGGGCATTGATACCGAGTCCTTCGAAGTGGCACTGAAAAATACGCTGCGCCAGGCGCCGGACGTGATTCTGATTGGCGAGGTCCGTTCCCGGGATACCATGAACTATGCGGTGACTTTTGCGGAAACCGGGCACCTTTGCATGTGTACCCTGCACGCCAACAACGCCAACCAGGCCATCGACCGGATCCTGCACTTCTTCCCGAAGGAAGAGCAGCACCGGGTACTGATGGATCTGTCGCTGAATCTGCGGGCCATTGTCGCCCAGCAACTGGTACCGACCAAGGATGGCAAGGGCCGCCGCGCTGCGGTCGAAATCCTGCTCAATACGCCGCTGGCTTCCGATCACATCCGTAAAGGTGAAGTGCATTTGCTCAAGGAGCTGATGGCACGGTCGACCGACGAAGGCATGCAGACCTTCGACCAGGCGCTGATGAAACTCTATCTGGACGATGAAATCAGCTACGATGACGCCTTGCTGCACGCCGACTCGCCCAATGACTTGCGTCTGAAGATCAAGCTGCACGAAAGTGACGGAGAGACCCTGGCCGGGAGCACTGAAAGCCTCAAGGTCGAGGAGTTCGACGACCAGGGGCAAATGCGCTAGTCAGTCGACAGCTTTTCGAGATCGAAACGGCGGGCCAGATGGTCCGCCGTTTTTCGTATCGGGGCAGCACCCAGTGCGGCCAGTAGTGGCATCCCCAGCCCGGCCTGCTGCCGGTAGTGCAGCCAGGTTTCAGCGAGAGTGCCGATCTCGCCGTCAAAGCAGCCGGGCAGGCCCTTGTCGCTGGCAAAACGGCAGGGTACGCCAAGGTCATCAAATAGCGGCGCGGTGGCGGTAATGTGGGCGGCGATGCCGGGAACCATGATCACCGAGGGCTGGGGCCGGAACAATTCGTTGGGCTGGTAGGCGGCCAGGATCAGGGAGTGACAATCAAGCTCGGCGAGCATTCTGCGTCGTACCAGCCAGGCCGCCTGCAACAGGCCCCGATCGTCAGCCAGCAACAGCAGCGGCCGGGTTTTGGCTGCGCGCCAGGCGGAGGGTATCGGGGCCGGACGCAATGGGATTTCCTCTGGCAATTCCACACCGGCTTGCACAGCGACGAAAAGCCGGGACTCACTCGCATCAATTACCGGCAGGCGGTGCTCCGCCAGGAGCAGGGACCAGGGATCCAGATTCAGGGGTTCGGAGAGTGAAAGCTCGGCAATCCGGTACTGGCTGTTATAGGGGCGGTACCCGGACAGTCGGGCACGGGGGAGTGCGGTCATCGGGTGGCCAGGGATTCGAAGTAGCTCTGCAGGATCAATTCGGCGGCGTATCCGTCGATGGCCTGATCCTGCAACTTCGCGTAGCCGCCCAACTCGAACAATCGCTCGCGCACGTCGACGCTGGACAGGCGCTCATCGAAATATTCGACCGGCAGCCCGAAGCGGCCATGCAGACGATTACCGAAGCGCCGGGCGGCGCCGGTGACGGTCTGTTCGCTGCCGTCCATATTCAGTGGCAAGCCCACCAGCAACAGCGCGGGCTGCCATTCCCCGAGTAGTGCCGCCACCGCCGACCAGTCGGGTTGGCCCGCCTTGGCCTTGAGGGTCGTCAGGGCCTGGGTGGTGCCGGTGAGCGATTGGCCGGTGGCGACACCGATGCGTTTTTCGCCGAAGTCAAAGGCCAGAATCCGGCCCTGGGAGGCAGTGACTGTCATCGGAATTTCAGGCGTGGCCGAGATCGGATGAAACTTGCTGGATGTCCACGCCCAGTAATTGGGCGGCGGCATTCCAGCGATTGTCCACGGGTGTTTGGAACAGGATTTCCGGCGAAGCGGCAACGCTCAGCCAGGCATTGTCGGCGAGCTCCTGCTCCAGTTGCCCGGCGCTCCAGCCGGCATAGCCAAGAGCGACGAAGGCATTGTCCGGACCTTCATTGCGGGCCATGGCCTGGAGGATGTCTTCGGAAGTCGTGATGGCAATATCGTTGCTGATACTCAGCGACGACTGCCAGTTGCCGGAATTGTTATGGATGACAAAGCCCCGCTCCGGTTGCACCGGACCGCCGGCCATGACCGGCAACTTTTCATTTTCGTCGCCGGCGGGGATATTGAGGTGTTCGAACAGTTCGCGCTGGGTAACCTGCAGGGGGTGATTGACCACGATGCCCATGGCGCCTTCCTCGTTGTGTTCACAGATCAGAGTGACGCTATGGAAGAAATTGCTGTCTTCCAGCGCAGGCATGGCAATCAGGAAGTGATTTTTCAGGCTATCCATGGCAAAGGTCGGGATCCGGGGCAGAGTTGCAGGTTGCTCTTATTATATCGCAAAACCCGGTGGATCAGTTGGCACTAAAACCATCATTGGGCTGGAACCTCCAGACCCGGACAATGTCGAGCACGTCCGTGTCTTCCATCATCTGTGGGGTCAGGGGCGCAAAAGGCGCCGCCAGCTTTACAATCCTGACCGCTGCGTCATCGAGCAGCTGATCACCGGAAGAGGTGATAATGTCTATATCGTTCAGCGTGCCGTCCTTGTTGATGGCGACACTCAACACGAGATCACCAAACAGACCCAGCTCCCGCGCTTTTTCCGGGTAATTGAGGTTACCGATGCGTTCGATCTTGCGGCGCCAGCTATCGAGATAGAGGGCGTCGTAGGATTCGTGGATGGCGGCCGAGATCTGGCGTTTGCGGGGTCGTTTGGCTTCGGCCTGACGCTGGCGGTCCAGTTCCGCCATCAGGGCGGCAACCTGCATGGCCTGGCTGACCAGTTCGGCGGATTTGGGCGCAGGTTCACTGGTGCGGGTTTCCTCGCTCAGCGACACCGAGCCCGACACCCGCGTGTCGCTGCGGGTGCTGGTAATCCGGCTTTTCGGCTGCGCGGTCGTGGTTGGTGGCGCCGCCGCGGGGGCGGCCACTTGCCGGGAAGCATCTTCGATCACCGCCTGCTCCGGGGTGGTGAGTCGCTCGGCATGATCGAGGTTGCCGCCGCCCTCCTGATTCGCCTGGCCGATGAAATCCGCCTGCTCCGGCTTTTTGTCACTGGTAAATTGCGCCAGGGCAACCTGCAGGACCATGGGCGCGTCGGTATGTAGGGGTTTGACAAGTCCGAAGCCGACGCCGAACAGCACCAGTCCATGGATGGCGAGCGCCATGATCAGGGCAAAGGTAAACCGGTCGCCGGTCCCTATGACCGGCGCCGCATGAGCTGCCGTAGTGTTTGACCCTGCCAAGTGAATCCCCGTTAAGCGTGTTCCAGATGTCGCTCTATGGCATCGAATAGTGTGCCGGCGATATTGATATTGTATGCCGCATCCAGCTCCCGGATACAAGTCGGGCTGGTGACGTTGATTTCGGTAATGTAGTCGCCGATCACGTCGAGGCCGACGAAAATTAACCCTTTTTCTCGCATTTTACCCGCGACAGCATCACAAATTGCACGTTCTCGCTCCGTCAGGGGCATGGGTACGCCCCGGCCGCCGGCGGCAAGATTGCCCCGGGTTTCCCCTTTGGCGGGGATTCTGGCCAGGGTATAGGGGACCGGTTCGCCGTCAATGAGCAGGATCCGCTTGTCGCCCTCGCTGATTTCAGGAATGAATCTTTGCACCATGGTCAGGCGCGTACCGTTTCCGGTCAGGGTTTCGATGACCACGCCGGTATTCGGGTCACCTTCCCGCAGCCGGAAGATGGATGCGCCGCCCATCCCGTCGAGAGGTTTGATGATGACATCCGGGTGCCGGCTGATAAAGTCGCGGATCAGCGGCGCCTGGGAGGTGACCAGGGTAGGCGGGGTCAGTTCGGGAAACCAGGCGGTTGCCATTTTCTCATTACAGTCCCGCAGCCCCTGGGGGTCATTGACGACCAGGGCGCCCTGCTGTTCGGCCAGTTCCAGCAGATAGGTCGCATAGATATAGTCCATATTGAACGGCGGATCCTTGCGCATCAGGATGACATCCAGATCGCCGAGAGCAATGGTCTCCGGTTCGCCGAGTTCATACCAGTCGCCGGCATCGTCCCTGACGGTCAGCTTCCGGCCAGTGCCTTTGGCGAGGCTACCGTCGGCAAACAGGGTACCGGGCGGAAAGTAGTTGAGCTCATAATCCCGGCGCCCGGCTTCGAGCAACATGGCAAAAGTACTGTCTTTTTTTATCTGGATGGCGTCAATGGGATCCATGACGACACCGAGTCGTTTAGTCATAGGTAAATTTCCGGGTTCCAGACGCGCCGGGAGGGCGCGAATTTGCTGGGAATTGCATCGCAATTCGTTATAAAAATGGCCTGATTTGACCCCATTTAGGGAAACAGTCGAAAATTTAGCATAAATCATCGCTGAAAGGCGCGTAATAACAGCGAAAACTATTTGGACAAGGCCAACAAATGTGTTAAAACATCAAGCCATAACGACAAGAATAAACCTAAAGTTTACAAAGTAAATTATTAAAAAATTAATATTTTTTCCGCCATTTGTTCGAGGAATCGATAATGGAAAAGCTTTTCGATGGCCTCAAGGCCATGGTAGTCGATGACAGTAAAACCATTCGTCGTACTGCCGAAACATTATTGAAGAAAGAGGGTTGCGAAGTGGTCACGGCTGTCGATGGCTTTGACGCACTGGCAAAGATAGTCGACTATCAACCTGACATTATTTTTGTCGATATCATGATGCCTCGTCTGGACGGATATCAAACTTGTGCCCTGGTAAAAAATAACGAGGGCTTCAAAAAGACACCAATTATCATGCTGTCCAGCAAGGACGGTGTGTTTGACAAGGCCAAGGGCCGGATAGTCGGGTCGGATCACTACCTGACCAAGCCCTTCAGTCGTGACGAATTATTAGGCGTAATCAAACAACAATTTCAGCCCCAGTCCGCAGTGGCATAAAAAGGGGTTTATACACTCACATTTAGGAGAGGCTAATGGCCCGGGTACTTATTGTCGACGATTCCCCGACGGAATCGCATCACTTGTCTGATATTCTGGAAAAAAACGGTTTTCAGGTTATCACAGCTCCGGATGGGGAGTCCGGTGTCGCATCTGCCAAAGCCAACAAGCCGGACGTGGTCCTGATGGATGTTGTCATGCCGGGGCTGAACGGTTTTCAGGCGACCCGTCAGTTGTCCAAGGACCCGGGAACCCAATCCATTCCGGTAATCATTGTTTCAACAAAAGATCAGGAAACTGATCGTATCTGGGGGATTCGCCAGGGCGCCAAGGATTACCTGACCAAGCCGATAGACGAATCGGTTCTGATCAACACCATACGGACAGTTCTGGATTAACCACGTGAATATGACGGCAAAACTTCAAGAACCATCAGCGTTCGATTTATTAAAAGACATCGAGCAGCGTAGTCTCGCCACCGAGGCATCACTGCCGAAGGACGAAGACAAGCATCAGTGGAGCGGAGTCGGTTTCCGGCTTGGCGATTTCCAGTATGTCGCGCCGCTGGAAGAAGTGATTGAAGTTCTGCCGATCCCGCGCACAACCAGAATACCGGGCACGAGACCCTGGATGCTGGGCGTAGTCAATCAGCGCGGAACATTGATGACAGTCGTGGATTTACAGGGTTTTCTGGGCCGGACGGGTGAAACCGACCTGACCAGAAAACGTTTGTTGGTCGTCGAGCAGCAAGGTGTTTACGTCGGCGTTATGGTCGATGAAGCCATGGGTTTGCGACATTTTGACGACACGGAAGTAGTAGAAGACGGGCTCGAAGCTGAAGCCGAATTGGCACCCTATATTCTGGGAGCTTTTGAACGTCGTGATGTGACCTGGAGGGTGTTCAGCCTGAAAAGGTTAATCGGGCAGCCGGAATTTATTCAGGTCGCACAATAACATTCAAGTTAAAACCAAGTTTATAGTCTCGGGAGTCAGAAATGAGTGAGGCGAAAGCAAGCAAACAAGAGTCGGGCGGAGCTCGTCTGGGATGGGTCCTGTTACTGGTACTGGTGCTTTTGGTAGCCAGTCTCGGTTACTACTTCTTTGCAGGGCAACAGGAATTCCAGCGGGTCGGTCGTACCGATAACATGCGGGTGTTGTCACAGCAGTTGGCAAAGAACGCCTCGGAAGCATCGCGTGGCACCAATGCCGCCTTTGCCAACCTGTCGCAAGTATCCAGACAGTTCAGTGACAATATTTCAGCACTGAACAACGGTGACACCAGTGCCGGTTTGCTGGAAGCCCCCGAGGCAATTGCCAATGGCGAGCTGGCGAAAGTGAATGGTACCTGGCGTGAAGTAGAGAAAAACGCCGGCATTATCCTGGGTGCGGAAGAGCAGGTTCAGCAGCTTTATGAAATTGCTGACAGTCTGGCCACCGTCATTCCCCAGCTGCAAAGCGAATACACCACGGTCATGGATATTCTTCTTGATGGCCGCGCCCCTGCGGAGCAGGTCTACTGGGCAACCCGCCAGACCTGGTTGGCCGAGAGAATCTCCGGTGGTATGCAGAAAGTACTGCGGGGTGGTGAAGAAGCTGAAATTGCCGCCGAAAATTTCGGGCATGACGTTGACGTGTTCGGGCAGGTACTGAATGGTCAGCTGCAAGGCGATGACCTGCTGGAAATTCGCCGGGTAAATAACGCCGAAGCTCGCGCCGCCCTCGAAGCGGTCGCCGAGATTTACAGCGATGTTGCCAGCAAGGTTGAATACATTGTTCAGACCACGCCGACCCTGTTTGAAGTGCAAAAGGCATCCGACAAGATTTTCCGTGATACCGGACTTCTGCTGAACCAGACCGGCGCCCTTTCAGAGGCTTTCCAGGCCAATGTTGGTGCCAACCCGGTTGAGCAGATCCTCGGCAAATGGTGGGTTTCCGTTGCCCTCTTCGGCCTTTTTGCCCTGTTGCTGCTCGCCCTTTACCGGCAACAACGTCGCAGTGAGAAATTGCGACTGCAGGCGACCAACGAAATTGCCGCCAAGGAAAAAGATCAGAACGAACAAAACCAGCAAGCCATTATCCGTCTGCTTGACGAGATGGAAGGCCTTGCGGACGGTGACCTTACCGTTGAAACAACGGTAACCGAGGATTTCACCGGTGCGATTGCTGACGCATTCAACTACACGATTGACCAACTCCGGTCTCTGGTATCTACCATTAACAACGCGGTAAGCCGGGTGGGTAAAGCTGCCAGTGAAACCGAGTCCAACTCCAGACAGCTGGCCCGGGCGTCCAAGCAGCAGGCCCAGGAAATCACCGGTGCATCCGCGGCGATTAACGAAATGGCCGTGTCCATTGAGCAGGTATCCGCGAACGCCAGTGAGTCCTCC
>JASBTO010000163.1 GCA_030148365.1 Kangiellaceae bacterium | reverse complement strand
GGCCGCAAGGGCAAAAAGAACAAGAAAGGCTTCTATCGTTACGACGGCAGCGGCAAGGGTGGCAAGGAGGTGGACGAGAGCGTTTACCGGGTACTCGGCGTAGAGCCAGACAAGCAGCTGGACAAGGAGGTTATCGCCGAGCGCTGTTTGTTGTTAATGCTCAACGAGGCGGCCAGGACCCTGGACGACGATATTATCCGGTGCCCCCGGGATGGCGATATCGGCGCCATTTACGGGATCGGATTTCCGCCGTTTCTGGGCGGGCCTTTCCGCTATATGGACAGTCTCGGTGCGGCCCGGGTGGTCGAGCGCCTGGAACACTATCGTGCCTCCCTGGGTGACCGGTTTGCGCCCGCCCCCCTGTTGGAAAAGATGGCCGGGACCGACGCGAGTTTTTACGAGGACGAGTAGCCAACAGCCCGGCAAAGCCGGGCTGTTCTCAAGCGCCAATCCCGGATAGGGATCAGTAGAGTTCGATGACAAAAATGCAGTTCAGGGTGGTGGTGCCGTCAGGGTTATCTCCCGCCGCGCCTGACAGGCGCACCCGGCCCATGGCATTTTTGAAACGGCCGGTGCCCGACAGGACATTATTGACCCCGGGTGCCGGGAAAGCGCCGGTAACCAGCTGTACCTTCGGATCCACATCGGAATTGAACTGGGGCTCCCACAGCACAGGCTGAGCGGTCAATTTGCCGCGTTGAACCAGGGTGCCGCCCGGGAAGTTGAAGGTCGTGGTGGCGATGGGTTTGGCGCCCTGGCCATCGAGATCCGCTTCCGACAGGCACTCCGTTCCCGTTCCGATGACATGGCCGGTTCTGGCATCTGCGAGATCAACATCAACACAAATTGCCGGATCGGCAACACCGTCCCCATCGATGTCCGGCACTTCCCGTAATTCCAGCGTGCCTGTGCCTTGCAGGATGACCACGAACCGGTGGGGCTCGGCCTGAGCGTTGCCGAATAATCCGGCCGCCAATAGCAACCCGGCAAGGGTCGCGCGTTTGCCGGTCAATCTGGAAATTTTCATAAAAATCCTCCTTGGAGCGGAGCCCCGGGTGGCAGGTCCTTTTGCCCCGGCGTCGCCGCATCAATTTGAAATGGGAGGCGCCAATCGGCAGCAATCTGTGCCGGTACCCGACGCTCCCGCGCTCCTTCGCATGCGCCCCAGCATAGGCTGACGGTGGCCGCAGGTCCCGAAAGACCCCGGAAAAAACTGGTATAATTTCGTGAAATTGCGGTCGGAGAATGGGTTCCTGATGGCAGGGGAGACAGCGAGCACCGGGACGGATACCGCGCGCTATGCGTTCGGCAATTTTGTGCTTGATACCCGGAGTGAAAAGCTGTGCCGGGCCGGCGAAGAAGTGCCCCTGCGTCCACAATCCTTCCGGATTCTGGTCTGTCTGTTGCAACACGCCGGCGAGTTGGTCACCAAACCGGAATTGCTGGATGTCGTCTGGGGCGACACCGCCGTGACCGACGATTCATTGACCCACTGTATTACCGACATCCGCAAGGCGCTGGACGATGATTCCCGCACCCTTGTGCGCACCGTTCCACGGCGGGGATACCGGTTCGAAATGCCGGTCAGGGTGGATTCAGGCACGCAGGACGATACAGCACCCCAGGTTTCCGATGCGGAGAGCGGGACGCGGGAGGGGTCTGAGCGTCGGCTCGGGATCTTCTTGGTCAGTCTGCTGATACTGATCGGCACCGGTTGGATAATTGCCCGCTTCTGGAACGGGGAAGACGCAGACAGCCCAAAAGCTTCGATCGCTCTGTTGCCCTTCGCTGACCTGAGCGCGGAGCAGGACCAGCAGTACCTCGCCGACGGCGTTACCGAAGAGATCCTCAATCTGCTGGCGCAGAATCCGGAACTTCGGGTCATCGCCCGCACCTCCTCCTTTTCCTTTCGCGGCAGCGACCATGATATTGATACTGTGGCCGCCAAACTGGGCGTCTCCCACATCCTCGAAGGCAGCGTCAGGAAATCGGGTAATGAGCTCCGGATCGCCGCGCAGTTGATCGACGTGTCAGATGCCTCTCACCTTTGGTCGGAAATCTACCATCGTGAACTCGGCGATCTGCTGGCGGTCCAGAGCGACATCGCGGCAGCGGTGGCCGAAAAGCTGGAAGTGAGTTTGTTGCCCGCGCGGAGAACGCAGTCGTTATCG
>JASBTO010000154.1 GCA_030148365.1 Kangiellaceae bacterium | reverse complement strand
GCCTGAGGTCAGCGGGCAAAAACTGCCGGATATTTCCGACACCCTTGCGGTGCGCATGTTTCGGAGCAAGTAGCCGTTCAATGTCGGGAGGGATCAAACTTGACGACCAGAGGCTTCATCCCGGTCAGTTCCCCGACTTCTTCCATGATCCTGTTGGCTTCCGCTTCCCGCAGATGAGGCCCGATGAAAACCCGGGTCACTTTCTTGCCGGCGACGGGCCGCGGTCGTGCAAATGCCTTGTAACCCTTGCCCTTCAGCTCAGCAACCAGCTTGTTGGCATTGTCAGCGTTGGAAAAGCTGCCGATCTGGATAACCCAGGCATTGCTCCGGAACTGCGACTCCGTCACCGGGGCGCTGCGCTCGTCGACCTTGCCCGCAGCCCCATCGGACCCGGCGGGCCCAGTCTCTGGCGGAGCCTGGACAGAGTTTTCCTGCGCAGAGTCAGCGACTGGCTCTTCGGACGCTGCCTCGGTGCCGGTCGCCGTGTCTGAACCGGCATCGTCGGTGTCCACATCTGCCGGTAATCCGTCGCGCCCGGCCTGCTCCTGACCTTGTGCCTCAAGTTCCCGATCGGATATTGGCCGGGTTGCCCCGGTCTCTTCGGAGCCTTCATCCCCGGTCTGCTGCTGCCGCTGGATGCTGCCCTTGACCGCCACCGGCTCCGCCGTCGACAAGGCCGGCCGCTCCGGAATGCGGCTGTCAAACCTTTCCTGGCTTTTGCGACTGTCGAGCACCAGCGGCAAAAAAATTGCCGCCAGCGCGAAAATCACGACCGCGCCGACCACACGGTGTTTCAACTGATCTTCCAAACCCACAACCTCATAGTTTTTTTACCCCCCGGCTTTGCAGGCACAAAGCTACCGTAACAAAGGAGCCGAACACAAGTAATCTGTCCTTGTCGTCCATCGCCGCCAGACAAGTTTCCAACGCGGCGTCCATCGAGGCCGCCTGCTCCGTCTTCTGTACGCCGATTTTTTCGAGTATCGCGGTCAGGGACCCGGCGCTGGCACCGCGGGGTCCCGGTAAATCCAGCGCGCACCAGGCATCAATGCAACCCAGCAGCGGCTGCAGACTCTCAGGCGTCGCCTTGTCGCTGAACATGCCGCAAATGGCAAAAGTACGCCCCGTCCCTGATTCCGCCTCCAGCCGCTCCGCGAGCGCCGCAAGAGAAGGTCCGTTATGGGCGACGTCAACAATAATTTCCGGTTGCTCTGCGACCCGTTGGTAACGGCCGGCCAGATGGATATCTGCGAGTGCGGCGTCGATTTTTTCCGGCTCGGCCTGTTCGGGAAACAGTTCGGCGAAAGCTGCCACTGCTGCCGCGGCATTACTGGCGCGAACCACCGGCGCCGCGACGTCATATTGCTGGTTCGCAATCTCCATTTGCAGCCGCTCCCCGACGCGCCGGACCTGGTAATCACGGCCCGCCAGCAGGGCAATGGCGCCCATGGTCGACAAATGTTCACCCAGCAGGTGCTCAAGGGCCGGTTCGGCCAGCACACAGATCCTGCCCGGCCGGGCGATACCGGCCTTTTCCCGGGCAATTTGCGCCAGGCTGTCACCCAGCCAGTCCAGGTGATCAAGGCCGATCGAAGTAATGACGGCCACGTCCGGGTCAATGATGTTGACCGCATCCAGGCGCCCCCCGAGGCCGACTTCCAGTACCACCAAATCGAGCCCGGCTTCGGCAAAGGCCAGTAATGCGGCGAGCGTGGTAAATTCGAAATAGGTCAGGGAAGTCTCGCCACGGGCCGCTTCCACCCGTTCAAACAGCCCGGCAATCGCGGCGTCGGACAGGGGTACGCGGTCAATGCGAATACGTTCGTTGAAGTGCAACAAGTGGGGCGAAGTGTAGGCGCCAACCCGAAGACCGGTGGCGGTTGCGAGCGCTTCAAGGCTTGCCACTACCGAGCCCTTGCCATTGGTGCCGGCCACCGTGATCACCGGTGTCGGCAACCGGTATACCTCGAGTTCCCGGGCAACCGCGCCGACACGGTCAAGTCCCAGATCAATGGCTACAGGATGCTGTTGCTCCAATCGTTGCAGCCAGACCTCGAGGCTGTCGGCCCGGTTTGTCATCAGGGGAGTACCCGGCTGAAGCGGGTCAGGCGACAGCGTCTTTCTGCATCAGTTTGGCAATCAGGGCAGCGAGTCTGTCGCGCATTTCCCGGCGGTCGACAATCATGTCGATGGCGCCGTGCTCCAGCCAGAATTCGCTGCGTCGGAATCCTTCCGGCAACTGCTCGCGGATCGTCTGCTCGATCACCCGTTGCCCCGCGAAACCGACCAGTGCGTCCGGCTCGGCAACCTGGATATCTCCCAGCATCGCCAGGCTCGCGGTGACGCCACCCATGGTGGGATCCGTCAGCACGGAGATATAGGGAATACCCGCATCCGACAGCTTGGCAAGAGCGGCACTGGTTTTCGCCATCTGCATCAGGGACAGTAACGACTCCTGCATACGGGCACCACCGCTGGCGGCGAAACAGATAAGTGGGGCATTGTCGGCAATTGACTGCTTGACCGCCCGCACGAATTTTTCGCCCACGACCGAGCCCATTGAGCCGCCCATGAAAGCAAACTCGAAAGCGACCGCCACTACCGGCATGCCGTGCAATTGTCCGCGGTAGGCGATCAGTGCATCGTTTTCATCGGTGGCTTTCTGGGCGGCGTTGATCCGATCCTTGTACTTCTTCGAGTCCTTGAACTTCAGTACATCCACAGGTTTGAGATCCGTGCCGATTTCCTGCAATGCAGATTCATCGAGAAAGGCTTGCAGGCGCTTGCGCGCACTTATCCGCATGTGGTTATCGCACTTGGGGCAGACTTCGAGACTGCGCTCCAGCTCCGCGCGATACAAAACCGAGTCGCACTTTTCGCACTTGGTCCACACACCTTCAGGAATCGACTTTTTGCGGGCGCCTTCATTCTGACGCTTGGGCAGTAACCGCTCTAACCAGCTCATGTAAATCTCGGGTTCTTGAAACTCAGGGGGGCAATTGTATCACGACAATTCGTCAAGGAAATGACCTGCACGGGGAAATCTCCGGATCAAATTCCGGCATCAAGAAAAAGCGGTCCGCAGGGCCGCTCGGGCAAGTCATGGTGACGGGGATAACGAACCTGGACCAGATAGAGTCCTTTTGCACTCGCGGTCATTGCGGCCCTGGTGCGGTCCTTCTGTTCCAGTAACTGGCCAGCCCACTCCGGTGGTTGCTGACCGCGACCGATAACCATCAGGGTGCCGGCAATATTGCGCACCATATGATGCAGGAATGCGTTGGCGGCAATTTCGATAATGACGAAGGCGCCCCGGCGCGTAACCGACAAATGATGAACATTCCGCCAGGCAGTCGGTGACTGGCAACTGGCAGCCTGGAAGGAGGTAAAGTCCTGCTCGCCGGGGAAATATCGGCAGGCGGCTTGCATCAACCCGACATCAAGGGGCCAGGCGCAATGAGTCAATCCGCCGGCGAGAATGCCGGGACGCGCCTGTTGCTCGAGGATCACGTACCGGTAACGCCGTTCCAGGGCGCTGAAGCGGGCGTGGAAGCTGTCGTCCACTTGCCGCGCCCAGAGAATGGAAATGTCATCAGGCAGGTGGGCGTTGCCGCCCAGGACCCAGGCCTTGTCCGGCCGGTGGGCATCGGTATCGAAGTGCACGACCTGGTTACTGGCATGCACTCCGGTATCGGTGCGGCCGGCGCAATACAGGTTCACCGGATGGGCAGCTACCCGGCCCAGCGCCGCCTCGACCTCTGCCTGGACAGAGGGGGAATGGGTTTGTCGCTGCCAGCCACAATACCGGCTGCCGTTGTACTCAATACCTGCCGCAATACGCATGTTGCCGGTTCCAAAAAAAATGCCGGGTCAGTGACCCGGCATTGGCTTGGCGATGTTTTACTGCCTGCCCGCGGGTCGCGCGGACCTACCCGAGTCGCTCAAGAAGCTCGGTCGCCTCTGTCTGCTGGGCCGGCGTTCCTTCAACAACCACTTCGGTGAGGATATCGCGCGCTGCTTCTTCATCACCCATGTCGACATAGGCTCTGGCAAGATCCAGCTTGGTTGCCGCCTGATCACCCTCCCCGGCCAGCAGGTCTTCGTCGAATTCCTCGTCGCTGCCCGCAGGGACGTCAGCGTTGCCACTGCTTTCAAACTCGATGATATTGCCATGCTCCTCATCCGGCTCATCGACCGTATCATCGTCGGCATCCTGCAGATCGTCCAGCGTGAACTCGAGCCCTTCGTCCAGATTGGACTCCGGTGCCGCTTCCGCCTCTGTGGCTTCCTCAAGATCCTGCTCAGGGACTGCTCCCGGCTGTGACTCGCCCGTCGAAACCAGGCCAAGTTCGTCATCCAGGAAGTAGTCGTCGCCAGGCTTGTTGTCGTCATCTTCCTCACTGCTCACCACTTCCGTCTCAGCCGCTGGCTCCTCAGTGGCCTCGTCGGTTTCCCGATTACCGAAGATCTCGTCTTCGGAGGGCAGAATCAGCATATCGTCCGCATCGGTGCTGTCCGTCGCGAGTTCCTGGTCTTCCAAAGTCGCGCGCAACCTTGCAATCTCTTCCATAATCAGGGGATCAGTGCCGGCCTCAGCCTGCAATTGATCTGCCAGTTCTTCAAATTCCCGGTCCGAACCGGTTTCGGCATAGCACATGAGCAATTGCAGTTGGCTAACCCGATCTTCGGGATAATTTGCCACGACCACTTTCCAGAGCGCTTCCGCTTCTCTGTACCGGTCCTGATCCATCAGGGCTTCCGCTTCCGCCGCAAGGTCGGTGCTTTCCTCAACCTCCGCCGCATCACTGGCTTTCGGTGCCGCAGCCAGAGGCCTGGAATCCTCTTCCAGATCCGTGAGCAAATCATCACCGCCAATAGCGGGCAAAGTCACCTTGTCTTCGGCAGCCATGGCGAATTCATGGTCCTGCTCGTCACTGCGTCGACGCAACCACCAGACGGCTGCCAATATCAGCGCCAGCAACCCGCCCAGAGCGGTCCACATCCAGACGTTGCCGGCTTCGAAAAATCCTCGCTCCTTGTCGCGCCGTCCGATGGGCGCTACCGCTTGCGCGGGCAACTTGTTCATTGCCGGCTGCGCGCTGGCTTGTTCGGCCTGTTGACTCGAAGCTTCATCCTGCACAGGCCCGGCAACGGCTGAATCGCTACCGGTCGCCAACTCCCCGCTCGCAGGAACAGCGGCATCTGTGTCAACCGCGGCGTCGTCATTGCCACCGATTGGGGTGCCGGTCGGCTCCTCCGCCGCTTGCTCATCGGCGCCAGTGCCGGCGATTTGCTCAAGCTCGCTGTTGTCCGCTTCCGCGGCCATGGCCGCGAGCTCCGGATCCTGGAGCGTCAATAACCGCTCCAGGGTATCGAGGCGTTCGTTCATGGTTTCCAGGCGACTGCGAAGTTCCCGGTTCTCCCGACGCAGGGTTTCCGTAGCTTCCAGATTCATGGCCTGTTCATCGCGGGCATCACCACCCGCGCCACTACCGCTGTTTTCACCGTCGGCATCGGGCACGCCGGCCAGAGACAGGCGACCACCCGCCTGGGTCGCTTCCCGGGCTGAGGTTGCTGCCGGACGCTCCTGACGGGCATCAAGAGCCGGACCGGAAGCTGCTTCCGTATTCCGGACCATATCCCGCAGAGCCCCTCTTGCCGGCACTGAGCGGATTTCCTGCAGTGACGGGATTTCCAGGGTTTCACCGGTTTCAATCCGGTTGATGTCATTATTGACAAACGCCTGGGGATTGGCGCGATAAATCGCCGCCAGTGTCTGTTGCACACTGACGCTGTTGTCCGGCCGCGCCTGACTGGCTATCGACCAGAGAGTGTCATTACGACGGATGGTATACCTGTCTCCGGACCCTATGACAGGTGGACGGGAGGTCCGGCTTGCCGGCGCACTCGCAGCTGCGGGGCGACGGGTCGCCGCAGTTGCGCTCTGCTGACCGCCGGCCCGGGCCGGAGTCAGGACCGGCGCGGTCTTGGCGGCATAAGTCGGCGGATCCAGCAACAAGGTGTATTCCCGTAACAGTCGGCCCTGAGGCCACTCGACCTCGACCAGGAAATTCAGAAAAGGTTCTTTCAAGGGCTCGCGGGTGGACAGCCGGATCACCTTTTCGCCATTGGGTTTGGTCACCGTGACAAAACGAATCTGGTTGTGCAGGCCGCTTCTGGCAATACCCTGCTTCTCGTAGGTTTCGTAGGAAGCAATGCTGGCCTTGAGCTGGCTGTTTTCAATGGCATCAGCCGATAACAGATGAATTTCCGCATTGAGTGGCTGGTTCAGCGCAGATTGCGACTCGATGTTCCCCAGCCCGAGTCCCCAGACCCCGGAAGTCGTCAGTACTGACGCTACCGCCAGACTGATCGCGATTTTTTTTCTCATAACCTCACATACCTCAAATCAGAGTGCCGCAGTTAACCCTGAATATTAATTTGTTCATGACAATCTATTGAATAATCGAGACTTCACGCCGTTTTGTTATATTTTTCTGTGCCTATAATGCTTTTAAAAATGTCGATCGACAAGTATTTCTGCTATTTGTAGTGAATTGAGTCCCGCTCCCTTGCGCAGATTGTCCGCCACGATCCACAGGCTCAGACCATTGTCCTGACCGATATCATTGCGGATGCGGCTGACGAAAACCGGATCCTGGCCACTGGCATCGAGGACCGGCGTCGCATACTGGCCATTGGCCAGGTCATCAATAACCCGAACGCCGGGGGCATTTTCCAGCAATGCACGGACCTCCGCCGCATCCAGTGGTTGCCGGGTGCGCAGATGGACCGCCTCGGAATGCCCATAGAAGACCGGCACCCGCACCGCCGTGGGACTGACCATGATGGCTTCATCACCAAGGATCTTGCGGGTTTCCCAGACCAATTTCATTTCTTCACGGGTGTAACCGTTGTCTTCCAGCCGATCAATGGCGGGCAGGACGTTGAAGGCGATTTGCTTGTCATAGGCCTTGCACTCGATGTCCTGGCCATTGAGCAGACAGGCCGTCTGGCGGGCCAGTTCCTCGACCGCCGACTGACCGGATCCGGATACCGCCTGATAGGTACAGACATTGATGTGCTCGATACCGGCGGCATCGTGAATGGGTTTCAGGGCCACCAGCATCTGCATGGTCGAACAGTTGGGATTGGCGATAATATTGCGATTCCGGAAGTCATCAAGCGCCTCCGGGTTCACTTCCGCGACCACCAGCGGCACGTCGGGCTCGTAGCGATACTCGGAGGTATTGTCGATGACCACGCATCCTGCTTCGGTCGCGATCGGGACATATTGTCTCGACACTTCGCCGCCTGCGGAGAAGATCGCAATGTCCGCCCGGGAAAAATCAAACTCCGACAGCAGACCGACCATATGCTGCTTGCCGCTTACCTGTACGCGGCTGCCCGCGGAATTGGGGCCCGCCAGGAGGTGCAATTCATTAACGGGAAACTTCCGGGAACCGATCAGCTCGCAGAGCACCTGGCCAACCGCGCCGGTGGCGCCGACGATGGCAAGATTGACGGCCCGGCTCATTGCCGTTTCACCATCACCATGCGCACCCGGTTGACCAGATACCAGATCACGCCGACGGCAAGCACGCCCCGACTGACATGGGCGCGCAAGTTGTCGCCTTCCATGTAACCGAGGTACCAGAGAATGATGCCGGCCAGAAACAGCAACATCGCCGCGTAGGACTGCATCTGCAGCCCCCGGATCTTGTTGCGGCGCACGATGGCGGCCGCGCGCTCGACTTCCTCGTCCCGGGCACCGCGCTGGGCCGCGCCGCAATGGCTACAGACTTTGGCTTTGCTGGAGATTCGCTTTCCGCAAGCAGAACAATTAATAATTGACATAAATTAAACCAATCTCTTATACGATTCAGGCGAGCGCCTTGCTCGCGATTTCGAAAACATCCCGGGACAATTCCGGCAGCGACAGTATCTCTTTGAGTTGCTGCTGCATCAGCGCCTGCCGTCCCTGATCAAACTTCTTCCAGCGATTGAAAAGTCCGGTCAGGCGGGCGGCCGTC
Organism: Kangiellaceae bacterium; assembly: GCA_030148365.1. Taxonomy (GTDB): domain Bacteria; phylum Pseudomonadota; class Gammaproteobacteria; order Enterobacterales; family Kangiellaceae; genus JASBTO01. The sequence goes on along the minus strand of JASBTO010000154.1, from coordinate 2,697 downwards.
TGCGGGTTGACGCTGTAGAGTGCCTGGATCTGGCGGGCCAGCAATTCATAGCCGGCCCCGTCGGCCCGGTGAAACTGGCCAAGATTAGCACCGGCAAAGGCTCCGATCAAAGACCGGATATTGTTGGGGTTGGTCAGGCTGAATGCCGGATGGCGGAGCAGTTCCCGGACCCGTGCTACGGCCGTGTCATCCGGTATGGTCGCCTGGATGGCAAACCATTTGTTGACCACCAACTCTTCATGCTGCCACTTGGTGTAGAAGTCCTTCAGAAGTTGATCCTTGTCCGGATAGTCACTGTGGGCCAGTCCGGTCAGCGCGGCCTGGGCGTCGGTCATGTTGTCCGCCCCCCCGAGCTGCTGCAGGGCGAGTTGGTAGATATCGTCCCGCTCAAGGGTCAGCAGATAATCCAGGCACAGGTTCTTCAGGGCACGACTGGCAATGGCTTCCGGTGTCCTTGTATAAACCGGCTGGTGATGAACTTCATAGACCTGCAGCCAATCGTCCGCGAGCGCTGCGGCAAGGCGACGGCGCAACCATTTTCTGGCTTTCAGCAGGTTGTCGAAATCGACCTTGTCGACGGACTCGATCAGCGCCGACAGCCCCGGCAGGGTCAGGGCATGGCTGCGGAACAGATCATCGACCCCGGGATCGGTCAGCAGGTGCCGGCAGGCATCGACCAGCTGATCATGCATTTCCGGCTCCTGACCGGCGGCCAGGGCGTCGACCGCCTGGAATATACCCCGGTTCATCAATTGCTGGCCCGCATCCCAGCGATTAAAATCATTGCTGTCATGTCGGAACAGAAAGGCCAATTCGTCGTCGCTGTAGCGGGCACGGAGCCGTACCGGGGCGGAAAAATCCCGAAGCAGTGACGGCACCGGCGCCTCGTCAAGCCCGGAAAAGACGAAAGTCTGCTCTGCATCAGTCAATTGCAGCAGGTTGCTTTCCACAACCGCCGATTTCGGGTCACCGTGGAGTTGCAACTCCTTGCCCGTGTCATCGAGCAAGGCAAACCGGATCGGGATATGAGAGGGTTGCTTGTCCGTCTGGCCCGGCGTATCCGGACTGGACTGGCGGAACGTCAACCGGTAATGGCCGGTGCTCTTGTCGAATGCCGTTTCTACGTCAACTTCCGGGGTGCCGGCCTGACTGTACCAGCGCCGGAACTGGCTCAGATCGACCCGGTTGGCGTCGGCCATGGCGGCCACAAAGTCCTCACAGGTTACCGCTTCCCCGTCGTGACGTTCAAAATAGAGGTCGATACCGCGCCGGAATCCTTCGGCACCGAGCAGCGTATGCAGCATCCGGATGACTTCCGCGCCCTTGTTGTAGACGGTTACCGTATAGAAGTTATTCATCTCTATATAGGCTTCCGGCCGGATCGGATGAGCCATGGGGCCGGCGTCTTCGGCAAACTGTTGCGCGCGAATGACGCGCACGTCGTCTATTCGCTTGACGGTTCGGGAGATCTGATCGGCGGTGAATTGCTGGTCACGGAACACCGTCAGGCCTTCTTTCAGGCTTAACTGGAACCAGTCCCGGCAAGTCACCCGGTTACCGGTCCAGTTATGAAAATACTCATGGGCAATGACCGCTTCGACATCAATAAAGTCCTGATCCGTGGCGGTATCCTGACGGGCGAGGACATACTTGGTGTTGAAGATGTTGAGGCCCTTGTTTTCCATGGCGCCCATATTGAAGTCGCTGACCGCGACTATCATGTAGATATCGAGATCATATTCCAGGCCGTAGGTCTTTTCGTCCCAGGCCATGGCTTTTTTCAGCGACTCCATGGCGTGCCCGCACTGATCCAGCTTGCCCTTGTCCACATACACCTGTAGCAGAACTTCCCGTCCGGAAGCGGTGGTGAAGGAATCTTCCAGAAGGTCGAGGTCGCCGGCCACCAGCGCAAACAGATAACTGGGCTTGCGGAAAGGGTCCTGCCACTCGACAAAGTGCCGATCGCCGGCCAGCTCTCCCCGGGCAACGGGATTGCCGTTACTGAGCAGCAACGGGTACTGATGCTGGTCCGCTTCGATACGAACCCGATAGGTCGCCATGACGTCAGGCCGGTCAAGGAAATAGGTGATGCGCCGGAAACCTTCCGCTTCGCACTGGGTGCAGAATTTTTCACCGGACTTGTACAGACCTTCGAGACGGGTATTGTCCTGGGGATGGATACGGACCCGGGTGCGGATGGTGGCCCTTTCACCGAGACCTTCAACCTCGAGCCCCAGCGCATGAGTGCGGTAGCGGCCGGGATCAAGGGGCTCGCCGTCCACGGCAATTTCCCGCAAATCCAGCCCTTCTCCGTCCAGGCGCAATACGGCGTCCGGGGATTCCGCGAGCGGATTGCGACGCACTTCCAGGCTCGCCTCGACTTCGGCATGACTTTCCCGGAGCTCAAATAGTAGCTCGACGCTGTCAATCAAAAAGTCCGATGGCCGATAGTCTTTGAGGTAATGGGTAACGGGCTGATCACTTCCCTTCATACTGCATGGGTCCTTGCTGGCGCCAAAAAAACCACTCAGGATACACCAGGCTGGATGAAATGCCAGTCCCGGTCACTCCCGGCGTTGTCAGGCGGAAGTTTCCAGAATACTCTGTCCGGCCCCGATTTCTGCAGCTTCGATTGTATCTGTTTATTTCCGCAGGTGTTTTTTTCACCGGAATTGTATACCGCCCGCCTCATGACTA
>JASBTO010000150.1 GCA_030148365.1 Kangiellaceae bacterium | reverse complement strand
AGTACGCCAAGGGCAAAGGCGATATCGGTAGCGGCCGGGATCGCCCAGCCTTTCATGGCAACCGGGTCTCCCCAGTTCAGGGCGCTGTAAATCAGCGCCGGGCAGGCCATGCCGCCAATAGCCGCTGCAGCCGGCAGAGCTATGCGGGCCGGATCCGACAACTCCCCTTCCAGGACCTCGCGCTTGAGCTCCAGGCCGACGAGAAAGAAAAACACCGCCATCAGGCCATCGTTGATCCACAGCAGAAGCGGCTTGGCCACGATAAAACTGCCGATGCTGACTTGCGCGGGGGTATCGAGCAGCGCCAGATAATAATCCTGCGCCGGCGAGTTGACCACCAGCAATGCCAGCACCGTCGCGATCATCAGCAAAATGCCGCTGGCGGACTCGAGGCGCAGAAATTCCTTGACCGTATTGACTATCATGTCGCTCCTTGAAACTTATTATCAGGTCTTGCGTTGCGGCGACGCTTACCGGATCGCGATGCGGGCTGCGGCAAGATACTCTTCCTGCCCATAATGCCGGTTTTCCGCCCAGCAAGTGTAAACCATTTTAATCACATGCTCGTCGCTGGCACGACAGGCTGCGCGCAGCAGTTCCTGCCAGTTGCCGGGCGCGGCATTGTCTGTGGCGGTAACCGTTGTGATGTCGAGGGCACCGGTACTCAACCACGCCACCAGCAGCGCCTGCCAGTAATACCTGAGTGCGCGCTCCTGATTGTCGATCAACGGCAGCAAAATACGCAAGGCATGGCAACCGGTGACCCCGTGCAGCAAGGTGAAGTTACCGGTCCTCCGGTAGGCTGCCAGGGCAAACGCCGCCAAAGTGTCCAGCGCCAGCGATCCGGGCTGGCTGGCGGCTGCCCGGAACTTCGGCAGGGCCGCAACTTCGGCCATGCGATCGGTAATGATCCCGGGCCGAAATTCATGATTCCGTGTCACCGGTCCGAGCTGACCGGCGATGGCTTCGAGGCTGGCGGTTTTCGGCGCCGGCAGTTCTCCGAGTTCAAGATATTCCGCGGCCCAATAGGCCAGCGCGATGGCAGCTTCTTCCGGAGCCTCGGCTTGCACGGCATAGGCCAGCCGGATAATGCCGTGGAAAGCCGCCGCGCTGACGCCGGGGATCAGCACCGGCAGTAACTCACGCAAAGTGGCCTCAAGTCCCGCTTCCCGAATGGCCTTGCGGATCCCCGCCCGCAACACCGGCAAGCGGGCCATGCTGCCTCGTGAGTCGCGCAGCAGTTCCTTCAGTCCGGAAGTCGGGGTTTCGGCATCCGCCGGCATCGGCTCCAGACGGGGTACATAATGGCAGTAGAAGGCTTCGAGTTGGGCCGGGGTGGCGCCCATCCGTTGCAGCGCAATCAGGGCCATGGGCAAATGATTGCTGAGACCGTTCTTGTAGGCAGGATGATAGCGCCGGCCGAGGGCGAGCAGTTTTCGGCAGTGGGCGTCGGCATTCATCATGGGGTTCAGAATAACGACTGCCGGGTGAGAAAAAAAGTTTGGATTTAACGGCGGGATTGAATGACACTCCCGGGTGTCGAAAGCCAGATACAACACAGGCCGCATCAGCGGCCTGTGTCAGGTATTTGAGTCAGCGCTTCAGATATACTGAACTTCACTGATCTCGAATTCCACTTCGCCGCCAGGCGTCGAGAATTCGACCACGTCGCCTTCGCACTTTCCGATCAGGGCACGGGCAATGGGCGCGGTGACGGAAATCTTGTTGGCCTTGATGTCCGATTCGTCTTCGCCGACGATCTGGTAACGGGTTTCTTCTTCCGTATCCAGATTCATAACCAGCACCGTGGCACCGAAAATCACCTTGCCGTCATTGGTCATGCTGGACACATCGATGATCTGGGCGTTACCCAGCTTGGACTCGATTTCCTGGATACGGCCTTCCGCAAACCCCTGCTGTTCACGGGCCGCATGATACTCGGCGTTTTCCTTGAGATCGCCGTGCTCGCGGGCCTCGGCGATGGCCTTGACGATCTGCGGCCGGATGACCTGTTTCAGTTCTTTCAATTCTTCGCGAAGTTTTTCCGCGCCTTGTGCTGTCATGGGCACACGATTCATATTGCTTTCACCTTCTTGTGTAATTCCTGGACCGAGCTGACCGAGCTGCGGTCCTGATCGCGCATTGCCTGGGCCATGGCCATGGCGCCGGCAAGGGTCGTCGTATAGGAAACCTTGTGCTGTACCGCGGAGCGGCGGATCAGATAGGAGTCGGCAATGGCCTGCTTGCCTTCCGTCGTATTGACGATATAACTGACTTCCCCGTTTTTTATCACATCGACAATATGAGGTCGACCTTCGAACATCTTGTTGATGCGCTGACAGGGGATGCCCGCCGCCCGCAAGGTTGAGGCAGTACCATCGGTCGCCAGTATCTCAAAGCCCTGCTCAATCAGCGCCTTGCCGACTTCCGGGACACGGGCCTTGTCGGCTTCGCGGACCGAGATAATCACCTGACCATTGACCGGAACCTGGGAGCCGCCGCCGATCTTGGCCTTGTAAAAGGCCTCACCGAAAGTGGTACCAACGCCCATGGCTTCGCCGGTGGACTTCATTTCCGGCCCCAGGATCGGGTCAGTACCCGGGAATTTTGCAAACGGGAAAACCGGCTCCTTGACCGAGTAATACTCGGGGATCACCTCTTCGGTATAACCCTGCTCCCGAAGGCTCTTGCCGGCCATTACCGACGCGGCAATCTTGGCCAGCGGAACACTGGTCGCCTTGGATACAAAAGGCACCGTGCGCGAAGCCCGCGGATTGACTTCAAGGATGTAAAGCTTGTCCGCCTGAATGGCAAACTGGGCATTCATCAAGCCTCGCACGCCGAGTTCCCGGGCCAGCAACTTCATCTGCCGACGCAATTCCTGCTGGACTTCCTTGCCGAGACTGTAGGGCGGGATTGAGCAGGCGGAATCACCGGAGTGAACGCCGGCCTGCTCAATGTGCTCCATGATACCGCCAATCAATATGTCTTCGCCGTCATAAATGGCGTCTACGTCCACCTCGATAGCGTCGTCGAGAAAGCGGTCGAGCAACACCGGAGATTCGTTGGAAACACTGACGGCGTCCTGCATGTAGCGGCGTAATTCTTCTTCGTTGTAGACAATTTCCATGGCCCTGCCGCCGAGTACATAGCTCGGCCGCACCACCAACGGATAGCCGATTTCATCGGCCAGACGAACGCCTTCTTCCATTGCCCGGGCCGTGCGATTGGGCGGTTGCAGCAATTTCAGGCGATCAATGGCCCGCTGGAATCTTTCCCGATCCTCGGCCCGATCGATGGCATCCGGGGAGGTGCCGATAATGGGGACTCCCGCCGCTTCCAGCGCCCGGGCGAGCTTGAGCGGGGTCTGGCCGCCGTAGTGGACAATGACGCCCTTTGGCTGTTCCTTGTCGACGATTGCGAGCACGTCTTCGAGGGTGACCGGCTCAAAATACAGGCGATCGGAAGTGTCGTAGTCGGTGGAGACGGTTTCCGGATTGCAATTGACCATGATGGTTTCATAGCCGTCTTCCCGCATCGCGAAGGCCGCGTGCACGCAACAGTAATCAAACTCGATCCCCTGGCCGATCCGGTTGGGGCCGCCGCCAAGGATCATGATCTTGTCCCGATCCGACGGCTCAGACTCACACTCTTCCTCGTAGGTGGAATACATGTAGGCCGTACTGGAGGCAAATTCCGCCGCGCAGGTATCGACCCGTTTATACACAGGTTTGACGCCGAGTTTCTGGCGTTTCTTGCGCATTTCCGCTTCCGACGTAAGAAACAGTTGTGAAAGCCGGTAATCGGAGAAACCCTTGCGCTTGAGCAGACGCAGAAAGTCGGCGTCCAGCTCCGAGTAGCTTTTGTCCCGGGCGACTTGCTCGAGTTGCATCAGCTCCTCGATCTGCACCAGGAACCAGGGATCGATGGCGGTGAGTTTGTGCACCTTCTCAACGCTCCAGCCGCGCCGGAAGGCATCGGCCAGATACCAGATCCGCTC
>JASBTO010000145.1 GCA_030148365.1 Kangiellaceae bacterium | reverse complement strand
CCTATATCCAGATCCCGACCACCAGCCTGGCGCAGGTGGACTCCTCGGTCGGCGGCAAGACCGCCATCAACCATCCCCGGGGCAAGAATCTGGTGGGCGCTTTCCACCAGCCCCGGCTGGTGCTGACAGATACCCAAACCCGCGAGACTCGGCCAGCCCGGCATTTCCGGGCGGGGCTTGCGGAAGTGATCAAGGCCGCAATCATCGCCGATCACCGATTCTTTGCGTGGCTGGACGAGCACTGCGAAAGCATCCTTGCCGGCAGCCCGGCGCTGATTACGGAGTTGATCGCCCGCGCTTGTACAATCAAGGCCGACATCGTCCGCCAGGATGAACGGGAAACCGGGATCCGGGCCTGCCTGAATCTGGGCCACAGCTTTGCCCACGGTCTGGAACTGGTGTCGGGCTATGGCGAACTGCTGCACGGAGAAGCGGTTTCCGTCGGCTTGTGTCTGGCCGCAAAGATGTCCGTGCACCGGGGGTTGCTGGATGAGGAGGCCGCCGCGCGGATTCACCGGTTGCTGGATCGCTTCGGCTTGCCGACCCGGATGCCTGCTGAGGTGGACAGGACCGCGCTGGTCGAGGCCATGGCGCTGGACAAAAAAAATCTGCAGGGGCAGTACCGACTGGTGTTACCCGAAGCGCTGGGCCGCGTGGATATCCACCGGCTGGAACGGGAATTATTGCAAGGCTTCATCGATCGGGTATAGTGAAGCCAGTGGGGATGTGACGATAGTTCAATGAATAACTCCAAAGCCTTTGCCAACAGCTACAGCAAGAATCAGCTCGCCCGGTTAGGGCTCGGCCGCAATCCCTTTTTCGACGCAGATGATCACCGTTTTTTCCTGACTCGCGATCTCGAACAGTTGCTCAAAACCCTGCGCCAGATCTCGGCAAGTACGGATACCCTGGTATTGGTCGAAGGTGAGAAGGGCATTGGCAAATCCACCTTCTCGACATTGTTCTGCACCGCTGACGGGGCACCGCCCTGTCAACAAATGGAAGCCCATCCCCTGGTGGTTCCGGCACAGCTGTGCCAACAAATACGGCAATTGCTGGGCCCGGCCGACGAAGAAAAAGCCGTTGCCCATTTGCTCAAGGACGCAGGGCAAGTCAGCTTTCTGCTGATAGACGACGCCCATGAGTTGAGTGTCGAATGCCTGGAATACCTGTTTGGCATCGCCGCCTTGCAACGGGATTTTGGACTGCATTCGCTGGTTATCGTCCTGCTGGCCGAATCGAGTATCCGCAGCGCCATCCACGAGTTGACCCGCGCGGGAAAATATCCGCCCCCGGTGGGTCGCAGATTACGGCCGCTGACCAAGACTGAAACCGGCGACTATGTCGCTGATCGCATCAGACAGGCCGCGCTGACCGACGCCATTGTCGTCTCCCCCTTGCAGCAGGAAAGCCTCTGGTATTTGTCCCGGGGCGTGCCGGAGAAACTCAATTACCACAGCAGCAAGCTGCTGCCGCAATTGATCAGTCTGCCGCACACGGAGCTGGAACTGGAGCACAACCGGCGCCGTGGGCTGAGTACCGCCATACTGGCGGTTGCCGCCTGCGCGTTTCTGGTCACCTTGATCTACCGGTCGCCGCTGATGACCTGGCTCAACCCGGGGGAAGTGGCCACCGACGAACCGGAAGTCCTGCCGGCTGCGGCACCCCTGTCCGGCGCTATTGTCCGAACACCGGACACCCGGCAAGCGGCGGCCATCCCGGCCACAGAAAAGCCCGCCGGCACCCCGGAGGAAGCGGTGGTCGTTGAGCACAGTGCCGGGCCCCGGGCAGACGAGCGAACCGAAGCACCCATCACGTTGCTGGCGGGCGAGCGACGCTTGATGGCAGCGGCGGAGGATGGCTACACCTTGCAGTTACTGGGCGTACGCAATGAAGCGGCCATGCGGGAATTTGTGGCGGAGCACGGCATTGCCGCCCACAGTCATGTCTACCGCTCTTTGCACGAAGGCGAAACCATTTACCTGCTGGTTTATGGCCTCTTCGATAACAAGCAGGCGGCGGATGATGCGCGGGCGAAGCTGCCCGCCGGAGTCGCCAGCCGACAGACCTGGGTGAAGCCGCTGGCACGGGTGCAGGACGAAATCCGTCACCGGATGCACCAGCAGGAGGGACAGGCGGCTGTTCCCAGTCCCTGAAATCTATATAATACCGCCACTTCCGAATTCCGGTGCCGGCCGGCCCAGCAGGCCCTCACCCCCAATCGCAGGAAAACCGTTTTGACAACTCTGAAGAATGACCGGTATTTGCGCTCGTTGCTGCGCCAACCCGTCGATATGACCCCCGTCTGGATGATGCGACAAGCCGGACGCTACCTGCCCGAATACCGGGAGCTCCGCGCCAAGGCCGGCGACTTCATGAGTCTCGCGACCAATCCCGAGTTGGCCTGTGAAGTCACCCTGCAGCCCTTGCGCCGGTTTCCCCTGGATGCCGCCATCCTGTTTTCGGACATTCTGACCATTCCCGATGCCATGGGGCTGGGTCTTTATTTCAAGCCGGGCGAAGGGCCCGCATTCGAGCGGCCGGTCCGTACCCGGGCCGATGTCGAGGGACTGGGCGTACCGGATCCGGAAGCGGATCTGACCTATGTGATGGACGCCGTCCGGACCATCCGCCGGGAGTTGCGGGGCGAGGTGCCCCTGATAGGTTTTTCCGGCAGCCCCTGGACACTTGCCACCTATATGATTGAAGGCGGCAGCAGCAAGACTTTCGAGACCATCAAGGCGATGATGTTCGACCAGCCGGGGCTGCTGCATCAAATGCTGGCGGTGCTGGCGGACTCGGTCATAGCCTACCTTAATGCCCAGATCCGGGCCGGGGCCCAGGCCGTGATGGTCTTTGATACCTGGGGCGGGGTTCTGACGCCCCGGGATTACCGGGATTTCTCCCTGCAATATATGGCGCGTATCGTCGATGGCCTGATCCGGGAGCAAGACGGCGAGCGGGTGCCGGTCACCCTGTTCACCAAAAATGGCGGCGCCTGGCTCGAGCAGATAGCGGCGACCGGATGCGACTGTGTCGGCCTGGACTGGACCTGTGATATTGCCGATGCCCGTGCCCGGGTAGGCGATCGGGTCGCCTTGCAAGGCAACATGGACCCCAGCGCGCTCTATGCGCAACCGGAGCGGATCCGTCAGGAAGTTGCCAGCATTCTTGAAGGCTTCGGCGCGGGCAGCGGGCATGTTTTCAACCTCGGCCACGGTATTCACCAGAAGGTCCCGCCGGAGCACGCCGGTGCATTCGTCGACGCGGTCCACGAATTGAGCCGTCCCTACCACGCCTGAGCATCCCTGCCCGGTCCTGATTCCCGGGGCCCGGCAGGCTATTCATTGCAGGCTGGATCTTTTATGCTGCTCTGACCACTTCCGGTCGAGTCCGAAAGGTTATGAGCGAGCAAGCCACAGCAACGATAATCGAGAGCCAATCACTGAAGGCGCGACTGGATCGCTTGCGCAGCGCTGCGCGGCAAGCGCCCTGTCCGCCGGCCGACACCCGGCAAAAATTACTGGGCCAGCTGGAGGCCCTGCTAAAGGAAAACCGGGACCGGATTTGCGCGGCCATCAGCGATGATTTCGATGGTCGGGTGCCGGAAGAAACCCTGGTGCTGGAAATCTTTCCGTCCCTGCAAGGGCTCGCCCACAACCGCAAGCAACTCAAACGCTGGATGAAGCCGGAGTCGAAGTCCGTGGCCCTGTGGTTTCAGCCAGGCTCCGCCCGCGTCCATTACCAGCCTCTCGGCGTTGCCGGCATCATCGTTCCCTGGAATTATCCGCTGTTCCTTGCCATCAGCCCGCTGGCCGCGGCCCTCGCCGCCGGCAACCGGGTCATGATCAAGCTCAGTGAAGCAACGCCACACTGGAACCGGTGCTTCGCTGATCTGGTCGCCAAATATCTGGACCCCGACTGGGTCGAAGTGGTGACGGGCGGACCGGAGGTGGGCGCGGAGTTTTCCGCCCTGCCGTTCGACCATCTGCTGTTTACCGGATCCACCGCAGTCGGCCGCAAGGTCATGGCGGCAGCGAGCGAGCACCTGGTCCCTGTGACCCTGGAGCTGGGCGGCAAGTCGCCCTGTATCATCGGTGCTGATTTTGATCTCGGCACGGCGGCCGCACGGGTGATTTCCGGGAAGCTGGTCAATGCCGGCCAGACCTGTATCGCGCCGGATTACGCGTTGGTGCCCGAGGAAAGTCTGACGGCTTTTGTCGACGCCTGCCGGGTTGAAGCGCAAAAGCAGTTTCCGGACTGGCGCGTGCATGGCTACACCAGCATTATCGACGCCAAACAACTGGCGCGGCAGCAGAGCCTGCTCGACGAAGCCAGAGCGCGGGGCGCGACTGTCACGCCACTGTTCGAGGGCGACGGGGCCGGGCGAAAATTGCCCGCCGCAATCGTGACCGGCGCCCCGGACGACTGCGCCCTGATGCAGGAAGAGATTTTCGGCCCCTTGCTGCCGGTGGTCACCTACCACGATCTGGAAGAGGCAATCCGTTACGTAAACGAACGGCCCCGGCCCCTGGCGCTCTATTATTTTGGCCACGAGCAAAGCGACATCGGTCAGGTACTCACGTGCACGGTATCCGGTGGCGTCACGGTCAATGACACTTTGCTGCATGCGGCGCTGGATGAATTGCCTTTCGGCGGCGTCGGGCCAAGCGGTATGGGGCAGTACCATGGCTTTGAGGGTTTCAGGACCTT
>JASBTO010000142.1 GCA_030148365.1 Kangiellaceae bacterium | reverse complement strand
ATCCGGAATTCGGCAAGGGCAAGGACCCGAAAGATTATGTGCCGCCGGTCTGGCGTTTCGGCGCCCATGTCGCCGCCATCGGCATGAAATTCTACACCGGCGACATGTTCCCCGAGAAATATCGCAATCGTATTTTGGTTGCCCAGCATGGTTCCTGGAACCGCAGCAGCAAGGTCGGTTACCGGGTCATGGTGCTCACGCTCGAAGACAACAGGGTGACCGAAGCCGCGCCTTTCGTGTCCGGCTGGCTCGCCAAAAATGAGGCGGTGTCGGGCCGGCCGGTAGACGTCCTGCAACTGCCGGATGGTTCAGTGCTGATTTCCGATGATCATGGCGATGCCATCTTCCGGGTCAGTTACACCCCGACCGAGGAGACTGAACAGTAAAAATCAAACAAAAAAAAAGGCCGGTCACCCGGCCTTTTTTCTGCTCATCCGAAGATGATTACCAGATTTTCACCCGCTGTTCCGGGCTGATGTACATCTCGTCGCCTTCCTTGACGTCAAAGGCTTCGTAGAACTCCGGCATATTCTGCACGGTGCCGTTGGCGCGGAACTCACTCGGTGAGTGGGGATCGGTCTTGATGCGCTTGGCCAGTTCTTCATCCCGGTACTTGCGACGCCATACCTGTGCCCAGCCGAGGAAGAAACGCTGCTCACCGGTGTAACCGTCGATCACCGGAGATTCCTCACCGTCGAGAGACAGTTGATAGGCCTTGTAGGCGATGGTCATGCCGCCGAGGTCGCCGATGTTTTCACCCTGGGTGAACTCACCATTGACGTGGATACCGTCAAGTACGGTGAAGTCGTTGTACTGCTCCACCAGCTTGTTGGTCCGCTTCTCGAACTCTTCACGGTCCTGATCCGTCCACCAGTTACGCAGGTTGCCGTCACCGTCGAACTTGGAGCCCTGGTCGTCAAAACCATGGCCCATTTCGTGACCGATAACTGCGCCGATACCGCCGTAGTTGACGGCATCTTCCGCTTCGAGATTAAAGAACGGCGGCTGCAGGATTGCGGCCGGGAATACAATCTCGTTCATGGTCGGATTGTAATAGGCATTGACCGTCTGCGGGTTCATGAACCACTCGGTGCGATCAATCGGCTTGCCCAGCTTGCTGCGGTTGTATTCCGTCAGGAACAGGGTCGCGTTGCGCATGTTGCCGATCAGATCATCGGAGCTGGTTTCCAGATCCGAGTAATCTTTCCACTTGTCCGGATAGCCGATTTTCGGGGTGAATTTGGCCAGCTTTTCCTTGGCCTGCTTCTTGGTGTCCTCACCCATCCATTCCAGCTCGTCGATGCCGATGGCATAGGCCTTGCGGAGGTTCTCCACCAGATCTTCCATCCGGGACTTGGCTTCCGGGGAGAAGTGGCGAGCCACGTAGACCTTACCCACCAGTTCGCCGACCGTACCGTTGATGACATTGACGGCGCGTTTCCAGCGCGGCTCCTGCTCTTCAACGCCACTGAGGACGCCCTGGAAGAAGTTGAAGTTCTCGTCGTCCAGTGCCTGGTTCAGGAAAGGCGCGGCATTGGTGAGCATGTGCCACTTGAAGTAGGTCTGCCAATCTTCAACGGAAGTTTCCTTGAAAATGTCACCAAAGGCTTCGATGTACTCGGGCTGGCCGACGACGATTTCCTGCATGTCGGATTCGCTGATGGTGGTACCCGGCAGCCAGGCGTCCCAGTCGAACTCGGGGGCGGAGGCTTTGACTTCCTCGAAAGTCATCAGGTTATAGCGTTTGTCGGCGTCGCGGTTTTCTACCCGGGTGCGATGGTGCTCGGCAAGCCGGGATTCCAGGGCCATGATGGTCTTCGCGGACTCTTCCGGCTTCTCGAGGCCGGCCAGCTCGAACATTTTGGCGATGTGCTGGACATACTGCTCGCGAATTTTCCCGGACTTTTCATCTTCCTCGGTGTAGTAGTCCCGGTCGGGCAAGCCGAGGCCGGACTGCCAGAAATGAGTGATGTAACGGGTGGAGTTTTTTGCGTCGACCTGGACAAAAACACCGAAAGGCGCGCTGCCGAGAATGTCCAGGTGGGACATGTAGGCGGCAACATCTTCGTGGTCTTCAAAAGAGTCAATACGGTTGAACTCGGGCTGTAGCGGGCTGACACCGACTTTTTCGATGGTTTCGGTGTCCATGTAGCTCTGGTACAGATCGCCGACCTTGGCGGCATCCGAACCCGGCTCGGCCTTGCCGGCAGACTCTTCAATGATATTGCGAACGTCTTCGCGGGCTTTTTCCGCGAGCAGGGTGAAGGCTCCGTAGTTGGATTTGTCGGCCGGGATCTGGAAGCTTTCCAGCCACTCGCCGTTGACGTGTTCAAAGAAGTTGTCCTGGGGGCGTACGTCCATGTCAAAGGTGGACTTGTCGATGCCGGAGCCCAGTTCCTCGGGCGCTTCAGCGTTGGTCATCTCTTCAAATTTTTCAGTCTTGGCGACATCCGCGGACCGGGATTCTTCCGGGCGGTCGTCGGTCTGACCACAGGCGGCAATTACCGCCAGGCAGACACTGCTGATTACAAACTTTTTCATAAGATTTCCTGTCAGTGAGTCTGGTGTCCTGCGCCGATGAGTCCATTGACTCCCGGCCTACCAGTGATTGAAAGCGCACTAATACTAGCAAAATAACTCCCGGCTATGGAAATCCCGGAATTGCTAAAGTGTGAGATCTTGTTACCGCGCCGGGTGGCCGGGGTCAGAGGCTGCGACTGGCGCGCTTTTCCAGATTTCGGAGGGCTTCGGCAAAGGTGTCGGGCAGCGGCACCTTCTCGCCCTTCCGGTAGTCCACCATGACAATCCGGCCGCCACCGGTGGTGGCGAGGGTGCGTTGCTGCTGGCTGTAGATCCCGTACTCCATCACAAAGCCGGTTGCCTGGATTTCGCTGACCCGGGCGCCGACCAGCAGGTGATCGGGAAAGGTCAGCGGCCGGCGGTAGCGGCATTCGGTGCTCGCGAGGATCGGGCCGACACCGCTGGCTTCCATTTCGGCCAACATGCCGGATTCTTGCAGGTAGGCGATGCGGGCGCTTTCAAAGTAGCGGAAATAGGCCACGTTGTTGACGTGCTGGAAGGCGTCCATTTCCCCCCAGTGCACCGGAAACTCGATGATGACGGGATATTCAGCTCGGAAAGCGTCCATCAGGATACCTCGATAATGGCGAGGGGCGGGTCTTGTTCAAGTCCTGCGGGCGTGGCGGGAATGGCGGGCGGATCGAATGCCAGATCGCCGCCCTCGGCCAGGGACCCCGTGAGGTTGACGAAATCATAAAGGTCGGTATCGGCGAGGTGCGATGGCGACACATTGGTAATGGCCTTGAAGATGGTTTCGATGCGGCCCGGAAACTGCCGGTCCCAGCCGGCCAACATGGACTTGATGGCCTGCCGTTGCAGGTTTTCCTGGGAGCCGCACAGGTTGCAGGGAATGATGGGGATTTGTTTCAGGTCCGAAAACGCCCGGATATCCTTCTCCCGGCAGTAGGCGAGGGGCCGGATCACGATATGTTGGCCGTCGTCGGATTTCAGTTTCGGCGGCATCGCCTGCATGCGCCCGGCAAAGAACATGTTCAGAAACAGGGTTTCGACAATATCGTCCCGATGGTGGCCAAGGGCAATTTTGGTGATCCCGTGCTGCTCCGCCCAGCCGTAGATAATCCCCCGTCGCAGACGCGAGCAGAGGCCACAGGTGGTTTTGCCTTCCGGGATCACCCGTTTGACCACACTGTAGGTATCTTCCTCGATAATTTCAAAGGGGACCTGCAGGGATTCGAGGTAGTCGGGCAGTAGCTGTTCGGGAAAGCCCGGCTGCTTCTGATCGAGGTTGACGGCAATCAGGTCAAAGTTGACCGGCGCATGTTTTTTCAGATGCAACAGGATATCAAGGAGGGTATAGGAGTCCTTGCCACCGGACAGACACACCATGATCCGGTCGCCTTCTTCGATCATATTGTAGTCGGCGATGGCCGCACCGGTCTCGCGGCGCAGTTTTTTCTGTAACTTGTTGAAGCGGAGGCGGTCTGTTCTGGTGTGCTGATCCATCGTCCGGAAACCCTGGTTGTCGGCGGCCACGGGACAGTGGCCGGTGCAGCGGGCTATTATACGGAATCGATTCAGGATTGTGCAGATCTCACTTTGCTGACAACAAGGAGCTGGAAAGTGCAAGACGGACCTTCAATGCGAAAATACTGGCTGGTAATAGTGGCGACGCTGCTGCTCGGCGGCTGCGGGATCAAGTTTATCTACAATCGCATGGATTTTTTCCTGCCCTGGTATCTGGATGATTACATCAGTCTGGATCGGCAACAACGGCAAAACGTCAAAGAGGATATCCGGGAGTTGCTGCGCTGGCACCGCCGGGAAGAACTGCCGGCCTACGCCGACTGGCTGGCTGCCCTTGGGCGGGACATCCGGCAAGGCGTGACCTTCCGGCAACTCGCTGAGCACGAGGAGCAGTTCGGCGAATTCCTGGGCAATCTTCGGCAGGCGGTCTCCGAGTCTTCCCTGTCGCTGATGCCGACCCTGTCGGATCAACAAGTTGCGGGACTGATTGCCGAGCTGGACAAGAACAACCGGGAGTTCTATGAAGACTATGCCGCCCTGTCGCCGGACGAGATCATCGACAAGCGGATGGAGGATGCCAGTGATTTTCTGGAAGACTGGATTGGCCGCCTCAACGACCGGCAGGAACGGGAGCTGGCGCGCTGGGCGGAATCTGTCGACAGCATGTGGCTGGACTACTACAGCTACCAGGAAGGCCGGAACCGGGAACTGGAGGCCTTGCTGGCGCGGCGCGGCGAAGGCGAGGCCTTCGCCCGTGAGTTTGCCGGC
>JASBTO010000124.1 GCA_030148365.1 Kangiellaceae bacterium | reverse complement strand
AAGTCTGCGTTCGCCGAGGCCCTGGAAAGCTTTTTCAGTACTCTGGATGCCTACACACTCGCGGATCTGGTCCCGCCCCGACAGGAGAGCCGGTTACGCGAATTACTCCAGGTGCAGACCGTATAAAAGATCAATCAGGCGGAACCCTCATTTGCTGACCTCGCCCGGATAGAGCCCTGCGAAATCTGAACTCTCTCTAAACCACCAACACCCACAGTCCCATCACCGCCATCATGGCGTTTTCTGTGAAACTCACCGCCCCCAAAGGCACATTGGCATTGCCACCCACGCAAGCACAGTTGAGATCAATCTTGTCGATATACACCGCCTTGAATACGGAAATGCCACCGGCAACACCGACAAACAGGGACAGAATGCCCGTCGTCATTTTTAACGCTTCCGGCGGCGTGGCGAGGGCGGCGATCAGCAAAAAGCCCAGGCCGGCAGCCACTTCCGCGAAGGGGTAGACGTATCCGTAGCCCTTGATTCGCTGGGTGATCAGATCGTATTTACTGAAGCTTTGCACAAACGACTGGATATCCATCAGCTTCAAGGTCGCCAGCATAGCCAGAGCAAAACCCATAAAGCCCATCACGCCAAGGCTGGTGGCCAACGCCATCAATGCCGCGACGGAAAACACCGCGATGACCGGGACATAGGATGTTTCGTTGCTTTCTTCCTCAACATCTTCACCGAGTTTTTCGGCAAGGTCCGAGTAGCCACCGATCCGCTCATCGCCAAAAAAGATCTGCGGCGTAGTCGAGACGCCATGCTTTTCCTTGAAGGCCATCTCTTCATCCTTGGAGTCGAAGACATGGTCCTCGAACTGGATATCCTTCTCCTTGAGCAACTCCACCGCTTTGTCTCCAAACTTGCAGGTGGGTTTGCGGTAGATGCTGTTGTGGGCTTGGGGTTTCATATGTTTTCCAATTCAATTCAAATTCCGGCTTTCATTTTATCTTCAAATAACAAAATGAGAAGTTGATCGGCAGGTTAATGCTACATCGCCATCCGCAAGTTCCGGCGAACTTGCCCTAACGATACAACGGATTCGGATGATCAAACCGGCACCCGGCATCCCACTTCGAGCGCTGGTTGCCGTGTGCCGGCACCCCACCAGCATCTTTGAGCATTCTTGCGGTATGCATCAGGTTCCAGGTCATAAAGGTAGTATTCCGCTGGGTGAACTCGTTTTCCGGGCCGCCGGAATCTTCGTCGCGGTAGGAGGGGCCGGGGCCGGCTTCGCCTATCCAGCCGCAGTCGGCCTGGGGCGGGATGGTGTAGCCGAGGTGGCAGAGGGAGTAGAGGATGTTCATGGCGCAGTGTTTGATGCCGTCTTCGTTGCCGGTGATGATGCAACCGCCGGTGCGGCCGTAATAGGCGTACTGGCCCTTGTCGTTGAGATTGCCGGAGTTGGCGTAGAGGCGCTCGATGACTCGGGTGCAGACTGAGGACTTGTCGCCGAGCCAGATCGGGGAGCCAAGCACAAGAATATCCGCGTTCATGACTTTTTTCTGGATGGCCGGCCACTCGTCGCTCTGGACACCATGTTCGGTCATGTCGGGATAGACGCCTGGCGCGATATCGTGATCCACCGCTCGGATCTCCTCACACTTGACCTGGTTGGCTTCCATGATGGCCTTGGAGACGACTATGAGGCCATCGGTGTGGGACAATTGCGGGGATCTTTTCAGGGTGCAGTTGATAAACAGGGCTTTGAGATCGGAGAAGTCAGTCTGGTTTTCTTCACAGTCCTGCTTTTGCTTTTCGCTTAGTCCCATCGAGGCGCTCCTTGCTGATTCCGGGCCCTCCAGCCTAATACTCCGGGCCGGGGATTACCAGATAACCTCGTTTTCACAGGCCCCAGGATCAAGCAGGCGACTCTCCTTTCGGTAGAGCCGCCTGCTTACAGACTTTGCTGTCCGGAACTAGAGGTTGGCTTTGTCTAGCGCCTTGTCGAGATTTTTCAGGAAGTCCGAAAACGCCCGCTCATAGGCCAATTGCCAGTTAGCGTCACTGGCGATCTGCCCCTTGTTGAGACCATAACCGACCACATCCAGTTTTTTCGTGCCGTCATTGGAGACCAGATCGAGGCCGCATGCCAGATTGGCTTCGAAGCTGACGGCCCACATACCCGGCGAGAACCAGGCCCAGAACTTGTCGATGTCTACATTCAGCTTGATTGGAGCATTTTCATCATCGGTAACTGTATAGCCCCGGCTTTCCAGGCCCTGAGTGAGTAGCTCCCGCATCTCATCCTGAACCGTCATGCCCGCCGGCAGGGTCACATCACCCATGGCCTTGCCGAAACCGTTTCTCTGCCGCCCGATCAACGTGGAGAGCTTGTCCTTTGAGGCGCTCGCAAGATTGCCTTTTACCGATGGCGTGGACGGATTGCTCGGCTTGGCCTCAAATTTGCGGCTGTCTTCGATATTGCCAATGTAGACCAGGCCTTCCATCTGCTTGTTGCTCTGATACTCGGGCGCCGCCAGGTCGATATCCCGTGACCCCGTGACGCAGCCGGTCAACAACATAACCCCTGCAAGCAAGCCGATTGTGTATCTTGTTTTCATGATTTCCTCTTTATTTTCTGTTATTTGCGCCGGTGCAAATTAACAATGGCGGTTTTTGTCTGTCAAGACGACTTTTTCCCATGCCGGAAAAACTCCCGGAGGATCACCATAAATTCCCCTGCCACTCCGGATATGGAACAATCGTCAATCTTCTGCCTTCTAACCCACACTGATGCCCGCAAAAGGAATAGCAGCCATGCATCCACTGAAAACACTTTTTGCCACCGCGATTTTCACCCTCACGGCCGGCGCTTTCGCCGCCGATGGCAGCGACCCCTCCGATCCGCTGGTACGGGCCGCTCAAACCGGAGAAAAAGTCTCCGTCGCCATTGATCTCTGGCCCGTGCCCTGGCCCAGTACCCGCCCGCGGGATCCGGACGTCGCCCCTGACGGCAATGTCTGGTTCGTCGGCCAGACCGGTGATTATGTCGCTCAGCTCAATCCCAAAACCGAAGATTTCAGACGCATCAATCTGCCCCCCGGCACCGGTCCTCACAACGTCATTGTCGACGATGAAGGGATCCTCTGGGTCGCCGGCAATCGCCAGGGCTGGATCGGGCGCATGCTGCCGACCTTCGAGGATCTGGAGAAGATCGAGATGCCCGACGAGGCTGCGGGCGATCCCCATACCCTGATCGACAACGGCAAGGGGCAGATCTGGTTTACCGTCCAGGGTGGTAATTTCATCGGTCGTCTCGACAAGGAGTCAAAGGAAGTTGAGCTGGTCAAGGTACCGACTGAAAACGCGCGCCCCTATGGCATCCGCCTCGACGAAAATGGCCAACCCTGGATCGCCCTGTTCGGCACCCACAAACTGGCGACCGTGGACCCGGAAACCATGAAACTGACGGAGATTGATCTGCCGAGAGAGGACGCCCGCGTGCGCCGGCTCGAGATCGCCAGCAATGGGGACATCTGGTACCTCGACTACGCCAAGGGCTACATTGGCCGCTACCGCCCGTCCGACAAGAGCTTCAAGGAACGCCGCACACCCGGCGAGGGTCGCTCCGGTCCTTACGGCACGGCGATTGACGATCAGGACCGGGTCTGGTTCTTCGAGACCTGGCAACTCCCCAACCGCCTGCTCGGCTTCGACACCAAGACCGAACGTTTCGTCAGCAACACCGCCCTCACCACCGGCCGCGACACCGTTCGCCACATGGTTTACGACCCCAAGAAAAACACCATCTGGTTCGGCACCGACAGCAACTGGATAGGACAGGCGAAGATTACCAATTAAGACGTTGTTGGCGGCTTTGACCAGGGACAGCGTCTATTTGTGGGGCAGGTGCGGGAGTCCGGCATGGATCCCCGCGTTCACTGCTCCTGCGCGTCCTTGCGCTCGCAGTATTTATACTTACCTGTATGTCACGCGAGGATGACCGCAGGAACACTAACGCAACCTCGATTTCCGGACTTCACAAAATAGCCCGTACACAAGGCAACCCCGCTACCACATCAGATCATCCGGCACCTGATAATCGGCATAGGGGTCATCTTCCGCCGGAGCGGACTTGTCCGGTTCGTTGCGGAAAGCCAGATAGCTCTCGTCCCGCGCCTGGATCTTTTCCGCCACCACGGCCGGGATCACTTCGTAGTGTTCGCCGAGGCGGACAATCGCCAGAAGGCCCTTGCTGAGCTGGGTCTGCATCATGCGGTTCACGTATAACTTCTTGATTTTACTGCCATCGGTGAAATTGTAGGGGATATCTGCGCCATCCCGTTCAAGCCGGTTCATCTCGATGAGCTGCTTGATTTGGGCCTGGGCGGCCTTTTCATCGGCTTTGGCTTTTTGCTCCAGATTCAATTTCCGGTCGCGCTCGGCTTTCTCGCGCAGGGCTTTTTCCGCGGCTACTTTGGCTTCGTCGACCTGGTCGAGTTTGTGCTTGCGCGCCATTTTTTTGCTTTTCTGCTGCTCGCGCTGGAGATCCCGGACCTTGTCCTTGCTGGCGAGTCCGGCTTTGAGGAGTTGATCCTGGAGTGATGATTTGGCCATGTCTTGATTCCTGTCTGCCCCGGGGCTGATGTCGGGTACCTGAAATAGGGATTCCGCTAATGATACCGGCAATAACGGGCAATTTCCCACACCTGACCGGCTTCACCTCTGATGACAGTGACAGGCATTTCGGGCACAATCCCCGCCCATGACCAGCCCCGCCTTGCAGATCCTCAACAAAACCTTCGGCTACCCGGAATTCCGGGGCCATCAGCAGGCCATTATCGACAGCCTGGTAGCCGGTAAGGACGCCCTGGTGCTGATGCCGACCGGTGGCGGCAAATCCCTGTGTTATCAAATTCCCGCGCTGGTGCTCGACGGCACGGCGGTCGTAGTTTCCCCCCTGATTGCTCTGATGCAGGATCAGGTCAGCGCCCTTGAGCAGCTCGGCGTGCGCGCTGCTTTTCTGAATTCCAGTCTCAGCACTGAGGCAGCGACGGATATCGAGCGGCAGCTCCGCGCCGGTGAACTTGACCTGCTGTATATGGCACCGGAGCGTCTGTGCATGGAGCGCACCCTGAATCTTCTTGAGCAGGTGCCGGTGAGCCTCTACGCCATAGACGAGGCCCACTGTGTGTCCCAATGGGGCCACGACTTCCGGCCCGAATTCCTGCGCCTGTCGGTACTGCACGAGCGCTTTCCGGAAGTGCCCCGGATCGCCCTGACCGCGACCGCCGACGAGCGCACCCGTCAGGAAATCCGCACCCGACTGGCGCTGGACGAGGCGGAATCCTTTATCAGCAGCTTCGATCGGCCCAACATTCGCTATCGGGTCCGGGAAAAGAACAACCCCCGCCAGCAATTGCTGCGCTTTCTGGATCGGGAGCACCGGGATCAGGCCGGTATTGTCTACTGCATGTCCCGCAAAAAAGTCGACAGCACCGCGGAATTCCTGCGTAGCCGCGGTTTTGATGCCTTGCCCTACCACGCCGGCCTCGACAGTCAGACCCGCCAGAACCATCAGAGCCAGTTCCTGAAGCGGGACGGCGTGGTGATGGTGGCGACCATCGCCTTCGGTATGGGGATCGACAAACCCGACGTGCGTTTTGTCGCCCACCTGGATCTGCCCAAGAGTCTGGAAGCCTACTATCAGGAAACCGGTCGCGCCGGTCGGGACGGCCTGCCCTCCAATGCCTGGATGGTCTACGGGTTGCAGGACGTGGTCATGGTGCGGCAGATGCTGGCCCAAAGTCAGGCGGAAGACGCCCGCAAGCGGGTCGAACACAACAAGCTCGAAGCCATCCTGGGTTTCTGCGAGACGGTACAGTGCCGACGTCAGCAATTGCTGGCCTACTTTGACGAGATCCTCGCGGAGCCCTGCGGCAACTGCGACACCTGCCTGGAGCCGGTTGAGACCTGGGATGCGAGCGAGGCGATCCGCATGGCCTTGTCCTGCGCCTATCGCACCGGTCAGCGCTTTGGCGTCAACTACCTGATTGAAGTATTGCAGGGCAAAGAGGATCCGCGCATCAAGCAGTTCGGCCATGATCAGATCCCGACTTACGGGATCGGCAAGGATCTGGACGCCTTCCAGTGGCGCAGTATTTTCCGTCAGCTGGTTGCCCTCGGCTATCTCACGGTAGATGTGGACGGTCACGGCAGCCTGCGTCTGGCGCAAAAATGCCGGCCCTTGCTGCGCGGCGAAACCACCTTGCACCTGCGCAAGGAAACCAAACCCCCACGCGCCGCCACCCGCAAGAAATCAGCCTCACCGACCGGCGCCGACAATGCGCTCTGGCAAGCGCTCCGGGAGTGTCGCCAGAAGCTGGCCAATGAGCAGAATGTGCCGCCTTACGTCATTTTCCACGATGCCACCCTGATGGGAATGATGGAATCCCTGCCCCTCAGCAAGTCACAGATGCTGTCGGTCAGCGGGGTCGGGGAAAGCAAACTGCAAAAATACGGTGAGGACTTTCTGGCCGTCATCCGCGACTACTGCGACAGCAACAAGCGCCAGGACACCTCCGACACCGAAGCCGAATCGGTGAAACTGTTTCTCGACGGCTTCGATATCGACACCATTGCCGAGCAGCGCCAGCTCAAGGCCACCACCGTTTACAGTCATCTGGCCGCCGCCATTGAAGTCGGCGATCTGGAACTGGAGCAGGTCATCGATCTGGGCGAGGACGAACTTCGCGAAATTCGCGCGACCATCGAAACCCTCTCTACCGGCGCCGGCAAATTGAAACCGGTATTCGAAGCCTTCGATGGGCGTTATGATTATCCGACACTACGCTGCATTCAGGCTGCCTGCCTGCGCGGCTAACCCGAGCGATCACTATGTCGACCACTGACCAGCCGTCACCGGACAACACCACCGCCAGCAATTTTTCCGATCTGGAACTGGACCCCCGTATCCACAAGGCCCTCGACAAGCTGGGCTTTACCGACATGACTCCCATCCAGGCGGCGGCAATGCCGCTGATCCTCGAGGGCAAGGATGTCATCGGCAGCGCCGAGACCGGCAGCGGTAAAACGGCGGCCTTCCTGTTGCCCATTATCCAGCGCCTGCTGAGTACCCGGGGCGCGACAGCCGGTACCCGTGCCTTGGTGTTGGCGCCAACCCGCGAGTTGGTCATGCAGATCGTCAAGGCCTTCAAGGATCTCACCCAGTTCACCCCCCTTAAAGCCGGCCGCATTATCGGCGGTGAGGAATTCCGGTATCAGAAAGCCATGCTGCGCAAGGATCCGGAACTCATAGTCGCGACACCGGGCCGGGTCCTCGAGCATTGCGGTCAGGGCAGCGCCGACTTCAGCAAACTGGAAGTGCTGGTGCTCGACGAAGCCGATCGTATGCTCGATCTCGGCTTCAGCGAGGACGTGCAATCGATCGCCTCCTACTGTCAGAAAGATCGCCAGACCCTGCTGTTCTCCGCCACCATGCAACAGAAAGGCTTGAGCCAGCTGATCAAGGAGCTGTTGAACGAGCCGGAAAAACTGTTGCTCAACACGGCCCGCGAGCAACCCAAAGCCATCACCCAGCAAGTCGTGTTTGCCGACGACACCAAACACAAACAGCGCTTGCTGGCCTGGCTGCTCACCAACGAGACCTTCGACAAGGCGCTGGTGTTTACCAATACCCGCGCCCAGGCCGACGCCCTCGGCGGTCTGTTGCGTTATCAGGATTTTGCCGTCGACGTGCTGCATGGCGAAAAGAGCCAGGATGATCGCAAGCTGACCAGCAGCCGTTTCCGCCAGGGCAAGATCAAGATCCTGATCGCCTCCGACGTCGCGGCGCGGGGCCTGGATGTCAGCGGCATCGATCTGGTGATCAATTTCGACATAGCCCACAGCGGTGATGATTACCTGCATCGTATCGGCCGCACAGGCCGGGCCGGCGAAGCCGGTACCGCCATCGCCCTGATCAGCAACAGCGAATACAACCTGATGTCGAGTATCGAGCGCTATCTCAAGCAGCGCTTCGAGCGGCGTACCATCAAGGGTCAGGAAGGCAGCTACCAGGGTCCGAAAAAGGTCAAGGCTTCCGGCAAGGCGGCAGGCAGCAAGAAGAAAAAAGTCCCCAAGTCGGGTGCGGCAAAAAACAAGGCCGCAAAGCCAAAGAAAAAGAAGATCCCGAATACCACCCAGCGCCCCGCTCATCCCGATGCAGGCAAGGAAACCGGC
>JASBTO010000122.1 GCA_030148365.1 Kangiellaceae bacterium | reverse complement strand
GTCCATTGTCGACAAGTTCCTGGTCGAGTTGCAAAGCCAGCTGGATGACAAGAAGGTACATATCGAAGCCACGCCGGAAGCCCGTCAGTGGCTGGCCGAGCAGGGCTACGATCCGCACATGGGCGCGCGGCCAATGGCCCGGGTTATCAAGGAAAAGGTGAAGAAACCGCTGGCCAATGAAATTCTGTTTGGCGATCTCAGCGATGGCGGTGAAGTCCTGGTGTCACTTGAGGACGACGAAATCAAACTGGAAATACAGCCGCGTCGGGCTCTGTTGCCGCACTAAAAGTGAGCAGGCACGAAAAAAGGGGCATCATGCCCCTTTTTTTGTCTGCGTTTTCCGTCAGCGGGTGCGGAATACGATCCGGCCTTTGCTCAAGTCGTAGGGTGTCAGTTGCACCGTAACTTCGTCGCCGGTCAGGATGCGGATGTAATTCTTGCGCATCTTGCCGGAAATATGGGCCGTGACTACGTGGCCATTTTCCAGCTCGACCCGGAACATGGTATTCGGCAGGGTTTCAAGAACCTTGCCCTGCATTTCAATATGGTCTTCTTTCGCCATAAAGGTCTGACTTCTCCTGAAAAATTTTTCCGGTTACCCCGACGGCAATCTCAAATGGTTGGACAGTCGGGAATACCGGTTCAAGCGCCAACGGGCGCAAATCGGGCGTAATGATGCACTATCTCGGGTTATTTCGCAAAAGTTTTCGAGCCGCGTCCGGTCAGGTAACGCTTAGCCATCGGCCTTGCTTGTAAATTTCCAGTGGCCGATAGTTGATCTTGTAACTCATCTTGTGGCAGTCCCGCACATAGTAGCCGAGATAAACGTAGGCAAGATTGCTCTCTTTCGCAGCAGCGATGAGCTGCAGGATTGACAGACTGCCGAGACTGCGACGGTTTTGATCGGGCTCAAAAAATGAATAGACCGCGGACAGCCCGTCGTCAAGCTGATCCGCCACCATCACCGCAATGCAGGAGTCGCCCTCATAAAAACGCAGGAACAGGGAAGGGCACCAGTCCGCCAGCAGGAACTTACGGTATTGCTGAAAACTCGGCGGGTACATGTCGCCATCGGGATGGCGCAGGGTAATGTAGCGTTCGTAAAGTTTGTAGTCATCTTCACGGACAGTGGCCGGCTCCATCTCGACCCGTAAGTCCCGGTTGCGTTTGACGATACGCTTTTGTGAGCGGCTCAGGCGGAACTCTGCCACGGGCAGGCGCACCGGGATGCAGGCCTGGCATTCTCCGCACTGGGGCCGATAAATGAAGTTGCCGCTGCGCCGGAACCCCTGGCGGGAAAGCAGACTGTAAATGCGTGGATTGAGTTCGAGGGCCGGATCGATAAATGCCTGCACCGCTTGCTGCTCCGGCAGATAGGAGCAGGTATGGGGTGGTGATGCGTATAGTTCTATATTGGTGACTTTCGATGACATCAGAAATATTGTAGCAAGAAAGTCGGGCTCAGGGTCTGCGGTTTCCATAGACTGGCCGGCTGTTGCCAGTGCAGTCCTTCCTTCAACCCGCCCAGAAAGTCAGCACGAGGTACCGGTCGTGCGCCCAGGCGGGTCAGGTGGGGATTCTCCATCTGGCAGTCAATAAAACTGAAATCGTGCTGGCGGGCAAGGGCGACCAGCGCAGTCAGTGCCACCTTGGAAGCGTCACTGACGCGGGAGAACATGGATTCGCCGAAGAACAGGCGTCCGAGACTGATGCCATAAAGCCCGCCGACCAGTTGATCACCGGTCCAGACTTCGAAAGAGTGTGCCTGTCCCGACGCATGCAAGCGGCCGTAAGCCTGTTGCATTTCCGGAAGGATCCAGGTGCCGGAGTCAGAACTTCTCGGGGCCGCGCAGCCTTCGACAACGGCGGCGAAAGCCTGATTGACGGTGACGGTGAAAGGCTTGTTGCGGATGGCTTTTCTGAGACTCCTGGACGCATGGAATTCCATTGGGAACAGCAGCATCCGGGGATCCGGTGACCACCAGAGCAGGGGCTCGTCTTCGGAATACCAGGGGAAAATACCCTGGCGGTAGGCAGCGAGGAGGCGTTCTGGTCCGAGATCACCGCCAACGGCGAGCAGGCCGTTGGGTTGATCAAGCGCAGAGTCCGGATCCGGGAACGGGGTGTCAGGACCAAGGAAGGTCGGCAGTAATTCCATAGCGTCCAATTGAACCGAAAAACCGTGCCGCCCGTAAAGCGCCTGATTGGAGAACAAGCAGGCCGGGCGGCAGCGCTCCTATTGGTCGAGGTACTTTTCCGCGTCGAGAGCGGCCATGCAGCCGGTACCCGCGGAAGTGACTGCCTGGCGATAAACGTGGTCGGCCACGTCACCGGAAGCAAAGACACCGTCAATGCTGGTCAGGGTCGCGTTGCCCGCAAGGCCGCCCTTGACGAGAATATAGCCGTCTTTCATGTCCAGTTGTCCGGCGAAAATGTCGGTGTTCGGCTTGTGGCCGATAGCGATGAACACGCCGGCCAGATCCAGCTCTTCCGTGCTCTCGTCCTGGGCGCTGCGGATACGGATACCGGTCACGCCACTGTCATCGCCGAGGACTTCGTCGAGGGTTCGGTGCCAGTGCAGGGTGACATTGCCGTTTTTGGCCTTGTCGAACAGCTTGTCCTGCAGGATTTTTTCAGCCCGCAACTCTTCGCGGCGATGGATCAGATGAACCTCGCTGGCGATATTGGACAGATACAGAGCTTCTTCGACGGCAGTGTTGCCACCGCCGACCACGGCGACTTTCTGGCCTCGGTAGAAAAAGCCGTCACAGGTCGCGCAGGCAGAAACGCCGCGGCCCATGAAAGCTTCCTCGGAAGGCAGGCCAAGATATTTGGCGGTTGCCCCGGTGGCGATGATGAGAGAGTCACAGGTATAGGTGCCGGCATCACCCGTCAGGGTAAAGGGGCGATTTTCCAGATCCACGGTGTGGACGTGATCAAAGATAATTTCCGTACCAAATCTCTCTGCGTGCTTGAGCATCCGCTCCATGAGTTCCGGGCCCTGTACGCCGTCGGCGTCGCCGGGCCAGTTATCGACGTCGGTGGTGGTGGTAAGCTGGCCACCTTGCTGCAAACCGGTGATCATGACCGGATTGAGGTTGGCGCGGGCGGCATAAACGGCGGCGGTGTAGCCGGCCGGCCCGGAACCGAGAATGAGCAGGCGACTGTGTTTCTTGTCGGTCACTGGTATTTACTCCCAACTTCTTTTGTTCTGACTGCGATTTGCGGGTGATTGTAAGGGCTCAGGTTGCCCCGGTAAACAAAAACGCCGCAAATGCGGCGTTTTCGGGACGCTTGGCAAGCGTCGGGGTTACAGGTTCAGGGCCAGCTTGGGCGGTACATAGTCATAGCCAAGGTTTTCGGCAACGCTCTCATTGGTGACCTTGCCGTCAACCACATTCAGGCCATTCATCAGGTGGCCGTCTTCCGCCATCGCTTTCACAAAGCCCTTGTTGGCAAGATTGATGATGTAAGGCAGGGTGGCATTGTTCAGGGCAAAGGTTGAGGTCAGTGGCACCGCGCCCGGCATATTGGCGACACAATAATGCACGACATCATCAACGATAAAGGTCGGATCCTGGTGAGTGGTTGGCTTGGAGGTTTCAAAGCAACCGCCCTGATCGATGGCCACGTCGACAATCGCGGCGCCGGGTCTCATCTGGCTGATCATTTCCCGGGTGACCAGTTTCGGTGCGGCGGCACCGGGGATCAGGACCCCGCCAATGACCAGATCGGCATTGATGACGTGATTCTCCAGGGAGTCGCGGCTGGAAAAGGACGTTTCCAGGGCGGCGCCGAACTGGGCATTGAGACGACGCAGAACATCAATATTGCGATCAAGAATGACGACTCGGGCGCCCATACCGATGGCCATCTGGGCAGCATTGCTGCCCACTACGCCGCCACCGATAATGGCAACTTTCGCCGGCGGTACGCCGGGGACGCCGCCCAGCAACATGCCGCGGCCGTGGTTGGATTTTTCCAGGCACTCTGCGCCGGCTTGAATGGACATGCGACCGGCCACTTCCGACATGGGCGCCAACAATGGCAAGCCGCCGGTCGGGCCGGTGACAGTCTCGTAGGCGATACAGATGGCTTTGCTCTTGATCAGATCTTCGGTCTGGGGACGGTCCGGCGCGAGGTGGAGGTAAGTAAAGAGCACCTGGCCTTCGCGCAAACGGGCGCGCTCTTCAGCGAGCGGTTCCTTGACCTTCACTATCATGTCCGCCTCGGCAAACACCTGCTCGGCAGTATCGACGATACGGGCGCCGACGGCCTCGTAGTCCGCATCGGTGAAGCCGATGCCGATACCGGCATTGTGCTCGACAACAATGTCATGGCCGTGCGCGATGAGTTCACGAACGCTGCCTGGCACCATGCCTACGCGGTATTCGTGATTTTTGATTTCTTTGGGGACCCCGATCAGCATCCGTTATCTCCGGATAAATGCTAAAAAATTAGATCCACTAGTATATCTTGGAAAAACCGGAATAAAATGCTATTAATAAAGTATTACTAGCATAATTAACCAAATAATGAGAATTCACAGGATAATGGCCTATGCGTCGCTTGAGTCAGAAGGCTGAGTCGCTGGATCGTATCGATCGACGCATTCTCAAGGAACTGCAGGACGATGGACGGCTCGCCAATGTCGAGCTGGCCCGGCGGGTAGGGCTGAGTCCGACGCCTTGCCTGGAGCGCGTGCGACGACTGGAAAGCCATGGCTTTATTGTCGGCTATTCGGCGCATCTGAATCCCCACCGCCTTGAGGCCGCCTTGCTGGTGTTTGTGGAAATCAGGCTGTCCCGGACCTCGCCGGATGTCTTCGAAGACTTCAAATCAGCGGTGGTGGATTTGCCGCAGATTCTTGAGTGTCATCTGGTGTCCGGCGATTTCGATTACCTGCTCAAGGCGCGGGTCGCCGACATGAAAGCCTACCGCGAGTTGCTGGGCGAGGCCCTGCTGACCCTGCCGGGAGTTTCCGCTTCCCGGACCTATGTGGTCATGGAAGAAGTCAAAGAGAGTAATCGTCTACCGGTCGATTAACAATTGGCCGGCGAAGTGTTTACAATACGCGAGAAATCGGGGGAAAGAGAAAGCCATTGACAGCCAAAGCCAGAAATAAGAACAGGGGCGCTGCCGCGGAGCCCGGCGAGCACCATCTCATATTGCGCAAGCGGGTTGCTGAAGGCGGCATGATCATGTTGATGATGCTGGCCCTGTTCCTGTTTATCGCGCTCTGGACCTATAACACCGGCGATCCCGGCTGGAGTTTCCAGGGCAGCGATCAGGCGGTGCGTAATGCCGGCGGCCGTGCCGGCGCCTGGTTTGCCGATTTCTTCCTGCATCTGTTCGGGTATCTTGCCTATCTGGCGCCGCTGGTCGTCGCCTATATCGGCTTTCTGGTATTCAAGGGACGGGAAGATATCCTGCCCCGCAGTCACGCCTGGTGGCTGGTGCGCGGCATCGGCCTGCTGCTGGCCATCATCGCCGGCGCGGGACTCTGCAGCCTGCATTTTATGGATCCGGATGTACAGCCCGGACCCACGGCCGGCGGCATTCTCGGCGATCTGGTGGTCAGCGGTCTGTATCCGACCTTCGCCGGTCAGGGCACGACCCTGATCCTGCTGGCGATGTTTCTGGCCGGCCTGACCCTGTTTACCGGCATCTCCTGGCTGCAACTGATGGACACTGTCGGTCGCTGGACGCTGAGCGGGATTCTGCGACTGAAAACCGGTTTCCAGGATTTTCTGGATAACCGCCGGGAACGCAAGAGCGCCCGGGAACTGAAAAAACGACGGGAAACGGCGGTCAAGAAGGCGGTCGAGAAAAAAGCCACCCGCAAACCGGTGAAAATTGAGCCGGTGGTGGCCCGGGTCGAGCCCTCGAAGCGTGAGCAAAAAGAGCGCCAGAAGAAGTTGTTCAAGGACAAGGATCCCGGTGGACTGCCGAAGGTGTCCCTGCTGGATGCCCCGACTGCGCCGGCCAATCCGGTGTCGGCGGAAGCTCTGGAAGCCATGTCGCGCCTGGTGGAATTGAAACTGGCGGACTTCAACATCGAAGCGGAAGTCGTGGAAGTCCATCCCGGACCGGTCATTACCCGCTTCGAGCTGGATCTCGCCGCCGGAGTCAAGGTGAGCAAAATCACCAATCTGGCCAAGGATCTGGCGCGCTCCCTGTCGACCATCTCCGTGCGTATTGTTGAAGTTATTCCGGGTAAATCCGTGATTGGTCTGGAGATCCCCAATGAATCCCGGGAGATCGTGCGGCTCAGGGAAGTCATTGCTTCCCGCCAGTTTGACGATCTCAGCTCGCCGCTGGCGATGGCGTTGGGCAAGGACATTTCCGGTAATCCCGTGGTCATCAACATGGCCAAGATGCCCCACCTGCTGGTCGCGGGAACCACCGGCTCCGGTAAATCCGTCGGCCTCAACGCCATGATCCTGTCGATCCTCTACA
>JASBTO010000118.1 GCA_030148365.1 Kangiellaceae bacterium | reverse complement strand
CGCCGCTTCAATGGCGGTCTTGTCCGGCGTGGATTCTGATTCCGCCACGTCATCATCTTCCAGCCCGAGATCGGCAATGGATATCTCCGCCGAGCCGGACAGCAGCCGGGCGCGGCTGATCATGTTCTGCAGTTCCCGGATATTGCCGGGCCAGGAGTGCTTGAGCAAGGCACGCCGGGCCGGGGCGGAGAGTGTGTGGTCGGGACCGAGAAAATGGACGGCCAGAGGCAGTATGTCATCCCGGCGCTCGGCCAGCGGCGGCACGTCTATCTGGATGACGTTAAGCCGGTAGAAGAGATCCTCGCGGAACTCTCCTGCACTGATCGCCTCGATCAGATCGGAGTTGGTAGCGCTGATCACCCGGACCCGGGCGGTCTGCGTGCGGGAGCTGCCCAGACGCTCGAACTCGCCGGTTTGCAGGACCCTGAGCAGTTTCATCTGACCTTCGAGGGACAGGTTACCGATCTCGTCCAGGAAAATGGTGCCGCAGTCGGCGGATTCAAAACGGCCAATGCGATTTTTTTGCGCGCCGGTGAAGGCGCCGGCCGTGGCGCCGAACAACTCCGCCTCCATCAGATCTTTTGGCAGGGCACCCATATTCACGGTCACAAAAGGGCCATCACTGCATGAGGAGTTGGCCTGAATCACCTGGGCGACCTTGTCCTTGCCGGTACCGTTGGCGCCGGTGATCAGGACCGGGACTTCGGCGTGGGCCACCTGGGTCGCCAGCGTCAGGACCGAGTGCATGGCGTCACTTTCGTAAATGGTGCCGCACAGATCAAACTGTTGCGCGAGTTTTTCCCGTCGTTTATGACGATGGCTTTTCAGGCGCCGGTTTTCCAGCCTCAGGGCATTCATTTCCAGCAGGTTTTGCACGGACACCAACAGCTTGTCGTCATCCCAGGGCTTGCCAAGGTAATCGGCCGCCCCCGCCTTCATCAGCTCTACGGCAGTATCGACATGGGTCCAGGCGGTCAGCAGGATCACCGGCAAGCCGGGATCCAGTTTGCGGATGTCTTCGAACAGGCGCACTCCTTCCTTGCCGGAGGTCGTGTCTTCCTGGAAATTCATGTCCTGGATGACCAGATCGATCTGTTGTGAGCGAATGATGTCCAGGCCATCGGCGGGCGATTCGGCGACCTCGCTGTCGATGCCCTGAAGGTCGAGCAGCAGCGACAGCGCCTTGCCGACGTCCGGGTTGTCATCAATGATCAGTACTGTTGCCATAGGAATCGGATCAGGCTGTGCGGGTGGCTATCGCCGGCGATATGGACGATGCCCGTTTAGCCGGAACTATAACGGCAAGCTGGCCGATGATCCACAGGGCAACCATGCCCGTGAGTATGTAGGCAAAATTCATTTTGCCGACCTGGAAAATATCATCCAGCTGGTAGTTCAGCAGCAGCGCCAGAATCACCCCGAAGACCAGACCGGCCGTGGTAATCAGCCAGTTCTCCACCATGAAATAGCGGATGATGTCGAAACGGGTCGCGCCGAGTGCCCGGCGGGTACCTATCTGTTTGCGTCGCTTGTTGACGTTGAACCAGGCCAGACCCAGCACCCCGAGGGCCGTAATGGCGGTCAGCAGGGCGATCACCGTCGACAGGATTTTGATCATCGCCAGATCGGAAGAATAGGTCCGCTCCTTGAAGGTTTCCATGGCTCTGATCCGGATGATCATGCGGTTGGGCATCTGGCTGAGCGCTGCTTCCAGCTCATTCATCACCTGCGCCTGTTTGCCGGGTGCGGTTCTCACCATGTAATGCTGGATCTGGTCATAAACCACTTCCGGCAACAGCATGTTGTCGTAGGTATCTTCGCCATGGACGTGGCCGCCAATCAGGGTTTCATAAACGCCCACGACCTCGACCGGTTGGGTTTCCGGATCAGCGTCATAGAGCAGCTTGCCGAGGGCCCTTTCGCCCGGAAAAAACCGCTCGGCAACGGACTTGCTGATCAGCGTTTTCGAGACTTCCGAAGTTTGCCGCGATTGGCGATAACGGATGTCGGAGGGCTTGAAAAATCCACCTTCTACAAATTTCAAATCCAGAACCTGATCGCCGGCCTGATCAACCCAAAGCTGACAGATATCATCACCGGATTCCGCTTCCGGGGAGGTCTGGTAGGTATTGCACCACGTGGATCCGGACATCGGGAAAGCACGCATGACCGTCGCGGCTTGCACGCCTTCGGTGCCACGGATACGGTCCAGCTCGCGGGTCAGCATGTCCGGGATATCTTCGCTGGGTTCGATAGTCACGATGGACATGGCGAAACTGTTGTCGAGGTCGAGACCGGTCGGTCGGGAAATATAGGACTGCCGCTCCGAGATAATAAAAACAGCGTTGCTGATCACCGCGAGGGTGATGGCGACCTGCAAGGCGATGAGGATGGCGCCCACCTTGTTTCTGAGCAGGGCGCTGATAATCGGTCTGATTTCCATGTGCCTTCTCCTTACTGGGTCTTGAGGTATTGGGCGGGCGGTAAATTCGATACCCGCCAGCTGGGGTAGAGCCCGGCCAACAGGGCGGCCAACAGGGCAATGAACATGGCGGTGGCTATCATAAGGGAGTCGAGTTGCACCAGATTGTCATAACCGCGATACATGCTTTCGACAGCCCGCAGGCCCAACCACGCAAAGGCCAGACCGAGGATGCCGCCGAGCACGCCAATCAGGCTGACCTCGATCAGGTTTTGCACGAAGATGTCACGGCGGCTGGCGCCCAGAGCCCGCCTGACACTGACATCTGCGGTCTTGCCGAAGAACTTGGCGATCAGCAGTCCGACG
>JASBTO010000116.1 GCA_030148365.1 Kangiellaceae bacterium | reverse complement strand
GTGTGCGGCCGCGGGCGCTGGTCCCGATCACCAGCCGGCAGTCGGCGATGGCATCCTTGAGCGAGTCAACCACCTGGGTGTTGGCGAGAATGTCGACGGCGCCCGACGCCCGCGCGGTTGCTTCCGCACAGGGATACTGCTTCGGCGACACCAGGACCAGTTGCTCCAGGCCCATGGTTTTCATGGCCCTTGCCGCGGCGCCGATATTGCCGGGATGGGAGGTCTGACAAAGAATGATTTTAATCGACTCGAGCATGCTACTCGCGATATCACGCAACAAAGGGGCGCATATTAACAGATACCGGCGCGGTGCTGTAGAATCGGCGCATTCATAACGAAAAATAACAGGGACAATAACAATGAAGACCGGCATCGCCGCGCTATCGCTGACCGCGATCATGGCCTTGTCAGCCTGCCAGGCTGACAAAATGCCCGCCTCCCCGTCGGCACATCTGACACTTGACGCCAACGGTGCCTTCTCACTGCATGCAGACGGCGCCAGTACAGATCTGGAGTTGGTGACCGATGACCGGGATCCAGGACAGGAATACCGGATTCGGTTTAACCCGGATCAACCTCTGATGCTTGACCTGACCGGTGACCGTTTTCGGGTGACGGGCGATAAAATCACCCGCGCCGGTGCCCCCTATGCCACTTTGGCGGAACCCGGCAGGCTCGGGATCCGGGTCCGGACTGATGCCGGAAACGGGCTACCCGGGTACGAATTTACCCGCCTCCGGTAACCCTCAGGGCGTTCCCTGCCGCGAGCAGTTCTGATATATTAGCGCCCTCTTCCGGCCTGTCCGGAACCCGTTCTTTTCTCAATCCGGTGGTAATGGTCAATGAAGGCACTCGAAAACATTGCGGTTCGCGCTGCGCGCAAGGCAGGCGACTATCTCTTGCAGTCCACGGAAAAACTCGGTCAGTTCAAGGCCGAATCCAAGGGCGCCAATGACTATGTGTCGACGGTCGATCGCAAGGCCGAATCCATTATCATCAACACCATTGCCCGCAATTACCCGGACCACGCGATTCTGGCCGAGGAAAGCGGCAGTCACGGCGAACATGAGTACCAGTGGGTCATCGACCCCCTCGACGGTACCACCAATTTTCTGCACGGCATTCCCCACTACGCGGTCTCCATCGCGGTGCGCCACAAGGGCCGTACCCAGGTCGGCGTGATTTTTGATCCCGTCCGCAACGAACTGTTTACTGCAACCCGGGGCAGCGGCGCCCAGTTGAACAACCAGCGCCTGCGGGTCAGCCGGGCCCAGTCCCTGCGCGACACCATTTTGAGCACCGGCTTTCCGTTTCGGAACAAGCGCAGAATGCCGGAATACCAGCGTATCTTTAATGCCCTGTTTGAGGATTGCTCCGACATGCGCCGGGCCGGCTCCGCCGCCCTGGATCTGGCCTGGGTCGCTGCCGGACGGGTCGACGGTTTCTGGGAATTCGACCTGAGCGACTGGGACACCGCCGCGGGTGCCCTGATGGTCAGCGAAGCCGGCGGCATGGTCGGCGATCTGTCGGGTAACCCGGGTTTTGACAAGGCCGATTCCATCCTCGCGGCCAACCCGAAACTCTACAAGGTCATCCTGCAAAAAATCCGCTAGCCCGGGACCCGCACGAAACCGTTTACTTTCCGGGCAATTTGGGGTTAATTAGCCACTCGGCTCCCCCATCCTGACAGCCCGGAAAGTCACCGTGGATATACGCCTGCTGCAAACCTTTCTCGAGGTCAACCGTTGCCGCCATTTCGGCAAGGCCGCCGAAAACCTGTACCTTACCCAGGCCGCCGTCAGCGCCCGCATCAATCAACTTGAAGAAACTCTGGGTGTTCGCCTGTTCGAGCGTCAGCGGGGAAATATCCAGCTGACCAGTCAGGGAGAAACCCTGGTCCCGGTTGCTGAATCCGTAACCCGCAGCTGGCACCAGATCAGCCAGCGTCTGCGCACCGAGACCTCCGATCGACCCAGAATTGCCATCGGCTCGACACCCGGTCTCTGGGAGTCGGCGCTCGCGAGCCTGGTGCCGGCCCTGCGCAAACGGCTTCCGGAGGTGTTGCTGGTGGCCGAGTCCCAGAGTGCGGACTTCCTCACCCGGCGACTTCAGGAACGGTTTCTGGATGCGATCTTTCTGTTCGAGCCCCCGAAACCGGGCGACCTGGAGATCGTCTCTGCCGGCAAACTTCGTTTTGTCCTGGTCAGCCGCGATGCCGACGCCAGCCTGGAAAATCTGTCGCAGCGGGAGTTCGTCGGACTTGACTGGAATACCTCCTGCAACTTGCAGCAGGAGCACTTGCTGGAAACCCGCCTGATCCCGGCTTTCCGGACCTCGAGCCCGGCGCTGGCCCGGAATTACCTGCTCGACAATGGTGGCGCGGGATTTCTGCCGGAACCGCTGATCAGGGAATACCTGGGCAAGCAACTTTTCCGGGTCAGAGACGCCCGGACCATAGAGCGGGAGTATTTTCTGTGCTGGTTAAAGCAGGAGCCTCAGCCTGCGGCCGTGACGGCCATTCGCAGTGAACTGAAGCTCCGGAAAGAGAAATGAACTTCGGGCAACCTCAATTCCTGTCGAGATCGTCCCAGTAATCGAGTTGTTTTTTCAGCGCGCGCTTTTCCTTGAAGCGCTCGATCATGCGCCAACTTGCCTGGGCGCCGGGATGGTCCGTGTCATCGGTGTCATCGTCCAGCACATCGTCAAGATCATCCAGATTATCGTAATCTGAAACCCAAACTTTACCGGTCATTGCAGTTACCCTGGTGGTTAGACTCGGGATAATTTTTGCAAAGCAATCGGACCGGAGTAAATCAAATTTTTTTGTCATTGATGACAAATTTTTCTTGTCGTCAAATGCTCTGAACTACCCCCGCCTGCCGCAGAATGCGCCGCCAGGCGGGATTAACGGGCCAGGTTTAATGCTGGCGCTTGACCAGCCGTATAAACCAGAGGATCAGCAGGGCAAAAGCCACGGCACCCGCCAGTTCAACCAGCCAGTCGGGGCCGAGCCAGCCGGTGCCAAGACCGTCGGGCTTGCGGCTCTGGATAAAGGCCACCAAGGCGATACCGACGCCGAGAAGCCCTTCGCCGCCGACAAAGCCGCTACCGAGCAGAATGCCGTTTTCCCGGCGATTGTCTTCCTCGGCCTTGTTCCGGGAACTGCGCTCCATCCACCAGCGCAGCAGGCCGCCGACAAAGATCGGGGTCAAAGTGGACACCGGCAGGTAAACGCCAACCGCAAACGGCAACGATGGAATTTTCAGGAATTCGCACAGGATTGCGATACCGACGCCAATCGCGACCAGTCCCCAGGGCAGTTGTTGATCGAGGACGCCATCAATAACCAGCTTCATCAAGGTGGCCTGGGGCGCCGGCAATTCCGCGCTGCCAAATCCGAAAGTCTCCGCCAGCAACAGCACCGACAGAC
Source organism: Kangiellaceae bacterium (assembly GCA_030148365.1). Taxonomy (GTDB): domain Bacteria; phylum Pseudomonadota; class Gammaproteobacteria; order Enterobacterales; family Kangiellaceae; genus JASBTO01. The sequence continues at coordinate 606 of JASBTO010000116.1, read as the reverse complement.
ACACGAAAGTCGCCGAGGTCAGGACCCCGACCAGCTCGCTGAGCTGCTGTCGTCTCGGCGTCGCGCCGAGCAGGAATCCGGTTTTCAGATCCTGGGACGTGTCGCCGGCAATGGAGGCGGCGATGGCGACCACACAACCGACGGTGAGCGCTGCGGCCTTGCCTTCAATACCGGTCCAGCCCATGGCCAGAAAGATCCCGGCCGTGCCCAGCAGCGCGGCGATGGTCATGCCACTGGTGGGATTCGAGGTCACCCCGACCATACCGACAATGCGGGACGCGACGGTGACAAAGAAAAACGCAAAAATCACCACGCAGACCGCGGCGACCAGGCGCGGCCCCAAATCACCAACGGCTCCAAAGGCGTGGGGGAACAGGGTCAACACCGCGCCGATGACCAGAATACCGGCGCCGACAAATTTCAGCGGCAGATCCAGGGAGGTGCGCGGGGTCCGATCCTGTTCGCCGCTTTCCTTTCTCTGCACCTGTTTTTCCAGCTCTTTGGCACCGACCCGGAAGCTTTCAATCATTACCGGAATGGAGCGTACCAGCGTGATGATACCGGCCGCGGCTACCGCCCCGGCACCGATATAGCGAACGTAGCGGG
>JASBTO010000200.1 GCA_030148365.1 Kangiellaceae bacterium | reverse complement strand
CGGCGACAAGAAAGTCAAAGACCCGATCCTGGTCGATTACTCCAAATCCTTTTTCCCCATCATTCTCGGTGTGCTGTTGCTTCGCTCGTTTTTGTACGAGCCGTTCCGGATCCCGTCAGGTTCCATGATCCCGACCTTGCTGGAAGGCGACTTCATTCTGGTCAACAAGTTTGCCTACGGCGTGCGTTTGCCGGTGGTCAATACCCGGTTTATCGAGATCGGCACCCCGCAGCGCGGTGAAGTCGTAGTCTTCCGCTGGCCCGGTGATAACCGAACCCCGTTCATCAAGCGGGTAGTAGGACTGCCGGGAGATACCATTGCCTACAAGGACAAGACCATTTACATCAAGCCGGCATGTCCGGGCCCGGCAGACGGGAACTGTCCGGAAGTCATCAAGGTGAACCGAGAGGCCAATATTGATGAAGACACCGACGATTACTCAGGACGGGTATTTGACGAGCGTCTGGGTGCAGCCAATCATCGTATACTGATCAATCCGCAATTTCCCGACCGCAGGGCACGCCAGTGGACGGTGCCGGAAGGTCACTATTTCATGATGGGTGACAACCGGGACAACAGTAACGACAGCCGAGGTTGGGGCTTCGTGCCGGAAGCCAACCTGATGGGCAGGGCTGAGCTGGTATGGATGCACCTGGACTTTGCCGATGGCAGTGGTCTGGCGGGCATGATCCCGCGGGGGATCAGTTTTGAATCCGCTGGCAGCATTCAGTAAGCTGCTCGAGAAGGTTTTTCAAGGGGGGTGACAATAATGAAAGGTCCGCAAAGACAGGCCGGCATGACCGGTATTGGCTGGTTGATAATCCTGAGTCTGATTGGCTTTTTTGCCTATATTGCGATCAGGCTGTTCCCGGTTTACTACGAAAACTTCGCGGTTCGCTCGTCACTCGAATCGGCCGTGCAGGAGAACAATGCGCCGCAACTGAGCAATGCCCAGCTACGGAGACTGATTCTGAACCGTCTGGACATCAATAATGTTGAAACCGTCAACAAGGAACATATTACCATTGAGAAACTCAAGGGTGGCGGCAGGATGATTCACGTCACCTATTCCGTGAAGGTGCCCCTGATGTCCAATATTTCCGCCATGCTGGATTTCGATGAATCCGCCGAACTTGACCGATAATCCGATTGCAACGCTGGTCACTGGAAGCTTTTTGTGGACATGAAGGCAGCCCGCCGCCGCTTTTGCAAGCGGCTCGGCTATGAGTTCCGGGATCCCGCATTGCTGGAGCGGTCGCTCACCCACCGTAGCGCGCACCGGGACCATAACGAAAGGCTGGAGTTTCTGGGTGACGCGGTTCTCGGCTTTCTGATTGGTGAACAGCTCTACCAGAAATTCCCCGAAGCCACTGAAGGTCAGATGACCCGGCTTCGGGCAAGCCTGGTCAAAGGCGAGACCCTGTCCCGGATTGCTCTGGAACTGGAGCTCGGCGACATCCTCAATCTCGGCAGCGGCGAACTGAAAAGCGGTGGTTTCCGCCGCGCCTCCATTCTGGCGGACGCCCTCGAAGCAGTGATTGGCGCAGTCTATCTGGACGGCGGCCTGGAAGTCACCCGGGAGCGTATCCTGGCGCTGTATCAATCAAGGCTGTCCGATCTGTCCCTGAATACCGTGCGCAAGGATCCGAAAACCCGCTTGCAGGAGCTTTTGCAGAGCCGCAAACTGGCACTGCCGGTTTATGAAGTGGTTGCCGTGGCAGGGGAATCTCACGACCAGCATTTTTCGGTGACCTGCCAGGTTCCCGATACAGAGCTCAGCGCCCGGGGCGAAGGCCGAAGCCGCAGGGCCGCAGAGCAAAAGGCGGCAGCGGCCGTTATGGAGATGTTTGATGGTTCCTGAAAATTGCGGATTTGTAGCCATTGTCGGTCGTCCCAATGTCGGAAAGTCCACATTGCTCAACCATTTGCTGGGCCAGAAGATCAGCATTACCTCGCGAAAGCCGCAGACCACCCGTCACCGGATTATGGGGATATTCACTGACGACGACGCCCAAATCCTGTTCGTTGATACACCCGGCTTGCACCGGGAGGAAGCCCGCACCATCAATCGCTTCATGAACCGGGCGGCATCAAGCGCCATAGCCGATGTCGATGCGGTGGTCTTTATCGTGGATGCTGCTAATTGGACCGACGATGACGAGCTGGTACTCGAGCGGTTGCAGACCGCCAATTGTCCGGTGATTCTGTTTCTCAACAAAGTTGACAGAATCGGTGAAAAAGAAAGCCTGTTGCCGAAAATGCAGGCCATTGCGGACAAGTTCGCATTCCACGAAGTCTTTCCCGGCTCCGCGCTGAAGGGCGTCAATCTCGACAAGTTGCTGGCAACCCTGAAAACCCTGATGCCCGCGGGAACGCCATTGTTTCCTGAAGACCACATCACCGATCGTAGTGAAAGATTCCTCGCCGCGGAGCTTATCCGTGAAAAGCTCATGCGCTCTCTCGGAGAAGAGTTGCCCTACGCGACGACTGTCGAGATCGAGAGATTCAAGCTTGATGATTCCGGCATGCTTCGGATTAACGGCCTTATTCTGGTCGAGCGCGCCGGCCAGAAATCCATAGTCATCGGCAAGCAGGGACAGCGCCTCAAACAGATTGGCCGGGATGCCCGGCTGGATATGGAAACCATGTTTGACCGCAAGGTTTTTCTGGAACTCTGGGTCAAGGTCAAAGATGGCTGGGCCGATGACGAGCGGGCTCTGCGCTCACTGGGTTACGATGACCACTGAGCTGCGATTATGATACCGAATTCTCAATTTGCCTATGTCCTGCACAGTCGGCCGTACAGGGAAACCAGCCTGATTGTCGATGCCTTTACCCGGGAGGGAGGTATGGTGAGCATGGTGGCCAAGGGCGCTCGTGCTCCGGGGCGGAATAACAAGCGCGCCCTGTTGCAGCCTTTCACACCCTTGACCCTGCAGTACAGTGGCCGCAGTGATTTGAAAACCCTGACCGGAGTGGACAGTGCCGGCAGTTCGATACGGCTGACCGGTCAACGGCTGATTTGCGGCCTGTATTGTAATGAACTCATGATCCGGCTGTTGGCAACGGCAGATCCTCATCCCGAGCTTTTTGCCGAATACGAAAACTGCCTCGTGCATCTGTCCGGTTCCAATACGATACCGATGAATTTGCGCCGGTTCGAATTCGCCATGCTGGAAGCTTTGGGTTATGCACCGGATCTCGGGGCAGACAACAGCGGCCGGCGCCTTGAACCGGACTGTCACTACCGCTGGGATCGCAGCGAAGGGCTGCAACCGGCTGGCGCGGGAGACAAGAACGCCATGGCTGGACACGCGGTACTGGCGATAGCCAACGGTGATTGGCATCTGGACGGCGTTTTGCCGGTCGCCCGCCAGCTGACCCGGGGTATGCTGGACGAATTGCTGGGCGACAAACCCCTGCAAAGCCGGGAGTTACTGCGCCAGTCTGTTGCGCAACAGAGCGGATCTGACTAGTCTTTGTCTCATTGGCGGCTGCATTGGCCGGAAAATTGCGGAATCCCTGAGTTATGAACAATCCTATCTATCTGGGCGTCAATCTGGATCATATCGCCACGGTAAGACAGGCACGCGGCACCAACTACCCGGACCCGGTACAGGCCGCCTACATTGCGGAGCAGGCGGGCGCAGACGGAATTACGGTGCATTTACGCGAGGATCGAAGGCACATCCAGGATCGGGACGTGGAGTTGTTGGCGCGGACCCTGGGCACCCGGATGAACTTTGAAATGGCAGTGACCGAGGAAATGCTCACCATTGCCGAGCGGGTCAAGCCGGCCTTCGTATGCCTGGTGCCGGAAAAACGCGAAGAGCTGACCACGGAAGGCGGTCTGGACGTTGTCGCCGGGGAAAGCCGGATCCAGGATGCCTGTTACCGGCTTGCCGAAGCGGGTATTCAGGTGTCCCTGTTTGTCGACGCGGACTTGAAGCAGATAGACGCCGCGGCTCGCACGGGCGCGCCCATAATCGAGATCCACACCGGCCACTACGCTGATGCGAAGAGCCATAGTGCAGAGCGGGAGCAACTGGTTCTGATAGAGCATGGTGTGCGCCATGCCGTCAATGAAGGCCTGCAGGTTAATGCCGGCCATGGCTTGCATTACCACAATGTCCAGGCAGTCGCGGCTATTCCGGAAATTGTGGAACTCAATATTGGCCATGCAATTATTGGCCGGGCGCTGGTTTCGGGCCTCGCCGCGGCAGTCAGGGAAATGAAACAATTAATGGTGGAGGCAAGACAATGGCAATAATAGGCATCGGCACCGACGTGGTGTCCATTGCGCGGGTCAATAATGTGCACGAACGGCATGGTGAGCGCTTTGCGCTACGCATTCTGTCACCGTCAGAAATGGATGAGTACAAGAAGCTGGATCATCCGGTGCCCTTTCTGGCCAAGCGGTTTGCCGTCAAGGAAGCCTGCGCGAAGGCACTGGGTACGGGGATGCGTGACGGCATCGAATTCAACCAGATTTCCATCGGTCATGATGCCAGCGGCAAACCCTTGCTGGAGCTGTTCGACAAGGCCCTGGCCGTTGCCGAGGAACGTGGCATCAACAACCTGCATGTCAGTATCAGTGACGAGCGTGACTTTGCGGTGGCATTTGTCCTGACCGAGTCCTGAGCGGCTGCTCCGGGGCATAACCCGGAGCTACTGCTGACTTCCTTCCGTGCTACGTCCTGTTCAGGCGTCGCCGAATTCTTCCCGCCACCAGCAAGGTGAGCAACAAGGCGCCGGTGGCTACGCCACCACCTCCACCGCCACCGCCACCCGAACCTCCGCCCGCCGGTGCCGTCGAATTGTTGCGAACCGTAACATCGGTATTGTCCCGGGCGCTCAGATTAATCTTGTTGGTGACAGTCAGCTCAAATGAAAGCAGGGTCAGGGTATTGACCTGGGGGGCGACAAACTCGGTGCTCCGGCTGTTTGGACTGGTCAGGGTGACCGCGGGACCGGACACCTGGGTCCACTGGTAGGTGAATTCGGTACCCGCCGGGTCGCCACTGGAGGAGCCGGACAGTACCACTGTATCGCCCTCGTCGACATTCTGGTCATTGCCCGCAAAAACAGCGGGCGGGACGCCGGCTTCGGCCACAAAACTTTCAACGACCGGTGCATTGTCGGGATTGGTCTTGTCGGGCGCGACGGCGCCGGCGCCGAGTCCGCGGCGGGCAAAGGCCTCAATAAACAACTGGTAGTCCCGGCTGTCTGACGCTTGCGCCACGGCGAGAAGGGCATCCCGGGCTTCGACAAAGTCGGGGCGGGCGGGCGTCGCCTTGAGCGAACTCACCAGGTAGTTCTGCATACGCTGCCGGGCCTCTTCAAAAGTCAGACGTCCGTTATCGGTCAGTAATTCGGTGTAGGCTTCCCAGAGCATACTGGCCCAGACTTCTCCGGTCGCATGGACTTCCGCATTGTTGGAGCCATCCAGGCCAAAGGCGGTCGGCACCGCCGGAAGGCTCTCGCCGTTGGCAATATGGCGAAAAGTCAGTGCATTCTTTTCAAAGTCCCGGGAGTAGGGGAGTCGGCGGAACCCGTAGTAAAATTTGTGTTCACCAGGTGGCGCATAATGAGCCATGGCATAGGCCCCCTCGTAAAGTCCGCCCGGATCCTCCGGTGCGGAAAATAACAGTGCAACAAAGTCTGACCAGCCTTCATCGAGACCGTTGCTCTGTACGTAGGTGTCCGCATCGCCGATAAACACGAGGCGATTGACCAGGTAATGCCCCCACTCATGGGCAATCAGCATGGTATCAAGGGATGAGTCCTTGTCCGCTTCTGTGGTGCGCTCGTAGCTTATCTGTACATTGCCGCTGGCAAGAGCTGACTTGATGGCGTTACCGTCGGCTTTGCTGATCATCAGCACGGGAATATTGATGACCGTCGTGTTGTCTTCCGGAACTCCCATGGTAATCACGCCGCCATCGACGTTATTGACGACGACCAGTGCACTGGCGCCGGCCGCTTCCGCATGGGCGGCTTTTTCGATGAAGAAACAGAAGCCGCGGTCTATCAGGGCAATGTTGCCGACGACTTCGGCGGCATTCACAAAAGGTTCTTCACAGCCGTCATTGACGCTGGCGCCTTCCTCTCCCGCAGCAACCACTCCATCGTTAACCAGCACGAGGTTGCCGTTGCCGGAAAAATTTTTCGGCCCGAAACTCGCCCGTCCGGTTTGCCGGCCGCCAGCAAGGCTGGCTGGACTGGTGACGGTCAGGTTGTGCTCGGTGTCGCCGTCAAAAACAAATAGCTGCATTCTTGGGCTGGCACCGTCTGCAGGGACTGATATATTGGCATTATTCCGATCTTCAAAGTCCAGCGTTTCAATCAGGATCGGATCATTTCCTGCACCGCCCCGGCCAAAGTTATTGAGTTGGGCGTTGCCGTCAGTTTCCCGAAAGCCGCGATCATAAAACCAGTCATGCAAATAGTTGACCACATAAAACGCGTGCACCAGGCCCGCATTCTGATTTTCTATACTTGCAGAGGGCGGCACTCCAAAATCATAGATATAATTGAAGGTGTTGCTTGACGATGCGGGGGCGAAATGGTCATCCGTGCCACCGGTGAAGCCGTCGGGCATGTCGAGATCTGTGTAAGCGCGGGTATTGTTGCCGGCGCTTTGCGAAGCAACCGGCGGTAACCAGGGATCGCCGGTACTGATGGGGCCATGATCCAGACTGATCAGGGAACTGCCCACCCGCGGGGGCTGCGATTCATCCGGGATCCCGGTTGGATGAGGCAGGCCCGACAGACCGTGGGGCGATGGCAACGGGTGTTGGGAAGAAGGATTGGCATAGACCCGGTAACTGGCCCGGTTGTCCAGCCGGAATTGCTCAAGAATTCGGTAGTCGGACGCTGCCAGGATGTAGGCGGTCGCAGGGCTGCTGGCAGCCTCGGGAAATACTTCCAGATGGAGGCCGGCTATCAGCCGGTTTTGGCGCAGGTAGTATACTTTCCAGCCGCGAACCTCTGCTTGTTGAAGGCCGGTCGGGGTGACCCAGCGAGCAAGAGCCCGCGGGATTTTTGCGAACGATGCAGAACTTGAGTCCAGCGTTACTCCGGGCCCCAGTAGTGTAGGGATGGCGTCCTGCAACAGTTTTGCGGGAGGTTGCCGAGGGAAATCGGCAGATTCTTCAATGTCTCCAAACGCTGCTTCCGGCGCGAGCGCATCGGCGATGGCGACAAGACGACTGTCACGGTTCATGATCAGGCGGCTGGAAGCGTTGGCAACGGGGATGTCATGGAGAAATTGCTGGAAGCGGACCACGACCGGTCCCCGCGTGTCCTGATGAATGCCGGTAATTATGGCAGTCTCGAGGGACCGTTCGCCGAGCCCGTACAGGGGGGCGTACTCTTTCATGTGGGCTCTGGCGGCAAAATGACTGCGTTGGTCCGGCGTCATTTTTCCGAGGACTGCAAGGGGCGGGCGGGGGGTGGCCCACAGAAACGTCGGGCGGCCGCTTGCGGCGTCAACACTGAGAGTCTTGTCCTGACGGACGAGCTCGGGAAAGCCCTGTTTGAAGACCGCAGCCCGATTATCCACGCCGGCGAAAGCGGTCACACTGATAAGCATGCACAAGCTGAAAATGGCCAGACGGTTGCTCAGAAAGTTCATATTTTCCCCGCGAATAAAAAATCTGTCACTGCTAACAAAAGTCTGCCCCAAATAGACGAACCAAAGTACAAAATATTGCATTGACGGGCCTGAAAAGTGATCCGGTGGTATCAGGATTGCCCCGCCAGTGGCTCCAGAAAAAGATCAGCATCAAGCCGATCAGCATAAGCCGGATCAAAGGCATAACCGCTGAAGTCGGTAGTCCCCCGGGAGCGCAAGAACTCTTCGTCAATCAACCACTGCCCGGTCAACTCGCCACTGTCGGACACCAGAATGTCGTGGGCGGCATCAGCCATGATGTCGGGCTTTCGGCAATTTTTGAATTTGTCGCGGCCGCCGAGCGCGAACTCGATTGCCGCCGTGGCGATGATAGTGCGTGGCCAGAGGCAGTTGACGCCAATCCGGTCCTCTCGCAATTCTTCCGCCATGCCCCGACTCAACAGGCTCATACCATATTTCGAGATCGAATAGGGGGCAAAGTCCTTCAGCCATTTCGCGTCCAGGGAGACCGGCGGAGACAGGCTCAGAATATGGGGGTTTTCCGATTCCCGGAGGTAGGGGATTGCCGCATGGGAGCAGGCATAAACGGCCCTGGCGTTGATGTCCTGCATCAGATCATAACGGGCCGGTTTGGTCGCTTCGACGGTCGTCAGACTGATGGCTCCGGCATTGTTGACCAGTGCATCAATGCCACCGAATCTCTCTGCAACCGTGGCCATCATTTTTTTGATCGCACGATCATCGCGGACATCCAGCGCAATCGGCAAGGGGTTGCCGCCGGCAGCGTCGACTTCCTCGGCGACAGTATGGATGGTTCCGGCAAGCTTCGGGTGCGGCTTGTCCGACTTGGCGGCAATCACAATATTGGCGCCCGCCCGGGCGCAGCGAATGGCGATGGCCCGGCCAATGCCCCGACTCGCCCCGGTAATAATGATGGTTTTGTTTGCCAGGTTGGTCATGCTCAAGAATCTGCTTGAAAACTGGTCAGCCCAGTTTACCGCCAAACCGGGGCTCGGTCATCTGGCCAAGTAATTCAATATTCCACATGAAAAACAAGAGCCTGGGTAACGCATTGAATATTATTTATACAATGGCTAGAATGTACGTCCTGTTTGAATCAGCATTGCGCATGCGACCAGGCAATAGAAGCAGGAATATGGAATGGTCGTTTATATCCGGGGATGGAGAAAAGGGAATGAAAATCACCAAAGGCAAGCTGGCTTTTCTGTTGGGGCTTCTTTTGTTGGGAATAGGTGGACTCGTAGCGTTACCGGAGCCGGACTCATCCGAGCAGGCTCCCTCAAGCACAGCATTGGCTGGCCGGGCAGATTCCGGCTGACCCGTCACCGGCACTAGCCGGATCCCTCGTGTCAAAAAATGGTCCGGTGCTTCTCATCGGTACCCTGTAATTATTTGGTAAAACTCTTCGGTCGCGCCGGCAACCGGAGACGGAACTGTTTGCCGGGCCAATTCCGGCCCTTGTCGGCAGGGTTGGTTCTCTCTCAAAATCACCGGCTGACAGCGCCGTGCCGCTTGGGAAGCCGGCGATTTTTCTGCTACTCTAGCGGTCGCCATTTTAACCGCCATATCGGAACATCAATGAAATCAGGTCTTTCCTTTCTCGGAATTTTATTTTTGGCTGCGTCAACATCTTACGCCAGTGACCCCGCTTATACGCCCGAAGATTTGGCCACCGCCAAACAGCTTCGTGAGCAGGCGCTGGCTGGCTCGCCGGCCTGGGACATTGTGGAGTCCCTGACGACGGAAGTCGGACCGCGCATGGCGGGCACAGCCGGTGACGCCGCCGCGGTGGTCTGGGCGGAAGCCAAGCTGCAGGAACTCGGGTTCGACAAGGTATGGAAGGAGCCCGTGACCTTCAAGTCCTGGAGTCGCGGCCATGAACGCGCGGAAGTTGTTTCGCCATACCCTCAGCCTTTGGCGATCACGGCGCTGGGATTGAGTGTCGGCACCGGCGGAAAACCACTGGAAGCCGAGATTGTGGCTTTCAAATCTCTGGAGGACCTGGAGGCAGCACCCGCGGGGATTGCCCGTGGAAAAATTGTCTTTATCAGCAAGCGCATGACCCGGCACCGTGATGGCGCCGGTTATGGACCGGTGGTCGGAGCGCGCAGCAAGGGCGCCGTTGAAGCGGCCAGAAAAGGCGCACTCGGCTTGCTGATCCGCTCCGTCGGTACCGATTCCAACCGCACTCCTCATACCGGCATGATGCGTTACGAGGATGGCGTCAAGCGGATCCCGGCAGCGGCCCTGTCCAACCCGGATGCGGATTTGCTGGAGAATATGCTGAAAAGACAGAAACCCGTCCGGGTACGCATGGATCTGGGGGGCAGAGAGGAAGCGGAATATACCTCCTATAACGTCATCGGAGAAATAACCGGTGCCGAATTGCCCGACGAGTATGTACTCATTGGCGGTCATCTGGATTCCTGGGATCTGGGCACCGGCGCCATTGATGATGGCGCCGGTATTGCCATCACCACCGCTGCGGCGGCGATGATCGGACAACTGCCGGAGCGCCCGAAGCGCAGTATCCGGGTGGTCATGTTTGCCAATGAAGAACAGGGACTGGTGGGCGGCAAGGCTTATGCTGAAGCCCACAAGGACGAACTCGACAGGATGCACACCGGCGCCGAATCAGATTTTGGCGCGGGACGGATCTGGAAATTCAGTTCGCGGGTCAGGGAAGAAGCCTTGCCGCTGGTGTCGCAAATGGTCGAAGTGCTGGCGCCTCTCGGGATCCGTTACGGCGACAACAAGGCCGCCAATGGCCCGGACCTGATCCCGGTGCGAAAGCTCGGCGTATCGATATTTGCCCTGCATCAGGATGGCACGGACTATTTTGACTACCATCACACGCCCAACGACACCCTCGACAAAATCGATCCCGAAGATCTGAACCAGAATGTTGCCGCCTATGCCGTATTCGCCTGGCTGGCGGCGCAGGCTCCGATCGATTTCGGCCAGGATCTGGCGCAGGAACAGGAGTAAACCATGAGCAGGGAAATGATGCCCTCGGGACTGGTCAGCAGGGAACTTGAGAATTTCGTGCTGAGCATTCGGTTGCACCGGGACGGAAAAAAAAATGCCTTGACCCGGGTTATGTACGAAGAACTACAGCAGATTTTCGCCGAGGCGGATACCGATAATCAGGTGCGGGTCATCTTGTTTCTCGGCGGCGATGGCTGTTTTACCGCCGGCAATGATTTGGCGGACTTCCTCAATCACCCGACACTGGAGTCGGACAGTCCGGTGATACGATTCCTGGCTACCATGGCGACCGCGCGCAAGCCGATTGTGGCTGCCGTGGCGGGTCCGGCGGTCGGGATCGGCACCACCATGCTGCTGCACTGCGAACTGGTTTACTGTGCCGATAATGCACGACTGGAAATGCCTTTCATCAATCTTGGACTGTGCCCCGAGTTTGCGTCCAGCCTGCTGCTTCCACGTCAACTGGGTTACGTAAGGGCAGCCGAGTTGTTGTTGCTGGCGGAGCCTTTTGATGCCCAGACCGCGAAGGAGTATGGCCTGGTCAATGAAGTGCTGCCGGTAGATGCCTGTGTCGAGCGAGCACAACAAGCGGCAGCCAGGCTGGCCAGCAAGCCGCCGGCCTCACTGCGCATTGCCAAACAATTGATGAAACAGTCCATGGAGCCGGCGGTGTTGGAACAGATTCGCCTTGAAGCGGAACAGTTTTCGGCGCTGCTGCAGGGACCTGAAGCCCGGGAAGCCTTGCAGGCCTTTATGGAAAAGCGGGCGCCGGATTTCAGCCGTTTCTGAGGATCCCGAGGAGCAGAGCATGACGTCTTTGCGAGGCATCATACTGTTGCTGGCCGGCCTGCCCACTGCCGGGATGGCCGGAAATTGTACGCTGGCAGATCTTGCCTGGCTGGCCGGTCACTGGCGTTCTGACCAGGTAGGCGTCATCGCGGAAGAAGTCTGGCTGCAGCCCCGGGGGGGCATGATGCTGGCCGTTGGACGTACCGTTCACAACCCCGGGGGGCAGAAAAGTGATTCCCGAGGCCGGGCAACGGCGTTTTTCGAATACCTGCGCATTGAAAGTCGCGACAACGGACCTGTGCTAATCGCCTCGCCGCTGGGCAAGACGGGCACCGAGTTTCCGCTCACCGAGTGCGGTCCAGGCCACGCCAGTTTCACCAACCCGGATCATGATTTTCCGCAAACCCTTCAATACCAGCGTGAAAACAACCAGTTAAAGGCTATTGCCACGGGTGAGGGGCGGCCTGAACAGACATTCAACTGGTCCCTCGTCGAAAACTGATTCCGGGGGATGGTACTAGTGCCGTGCCGGAATCGGTCACGGTTAACAGAACCGGCCAGCGCGATCTGGTTAAATTGCAACCGATAAAACTATAAAGCACCATGATTATCGGGAGTATGTCGTGAATATAAAATCTTTAGTTCTTTCTCTGTGTGTTCTTGCCCTGGCGGGCTGTGCGTCGAATCCGGCCGGCAAGGTCGAACTCAACAACGAAACCATTACCGGCGTCTGGCTGCGTCCAATTGAAGCGGGGAGCAATCGGGGGCTTGAAGGATTTGAGCTGCTGGCTGATGGCAGCATCAAGATGGTCGGTATCTATTCCAGAAGTGGTATTTCCTGGCGCCTGAACCGGAACCAGTTGAAAGTTGCCGTCAAGCGGCGGGGGCAGCAACAGGCCATGGAAAAGGTCTATGGCGCGCAATTGCTGGAC
>JASBTO010000107.1 GCA_030148365.1 Kangiellaceae bacterium | reverse complement strand
CCATCCATCAACCACGTATTTGAACACGTAGGAGTTGTATTTCTCGTCGCTTCCGCTTGCATAACGAGGTTTATAATCCCGATCAAAAACAATTCTGCTTGAATGCTCCGGGCCTACAACAAAGCGCGACATGCGCTTGGTGTAGATATTAAGCTCCATCACATGCGCTTTCCCGCCCGCCCCTTTGGAGCCCCAGGAACGACTGACCAGCACATGCCTTGGTTCATCCCGCAATATATCGACCAGGCTGTAACCAGGTTCGAAAATGCGCTTCCGGTGAGAACCATCGATATTGGTGGCAAACATTTCAGCGGATCCCATCTCGTAATCCAGTGGACCCCACTTTATGCCAACCCTGACCAATATTCGTTCATTGTTCGCCCAAGTCACGGAGTAAGCATGGTGATCTTCTCCATATTCGAAAACTGACAACAGTTTCTTGCTCTCAGTCTTCAGAATGGCAACTCTTGTCTCCCTGCCCATGGGCACCAAAACTGCCAGGTGCTTGCCATCAGGTGACAGTCGCACGCCCTTGAACTCCGGCTCCTTGGCAAAATATTCCGCCGGCAAAGTTTTGGCGAGCGAAACCCAAGGCATAAATGCCGTCAAAACAATCCCTATTAATATTTTTTTCATTTGAATGATTCCCGCATCCCATATTTTGCAAGTACAGTTCTGTGACTGCATGTTTCTCTTCCGCAATATACCCACCTTGGACCGAATTTAAAAACCGGCGGATTTTTGCAATACCGGACAAGGCGTTGCAGACTTGGCGAAGTTCAAAAGCGGATGCAAATGTCATGTTGGAAAATCTGAAAATCGGGTTTATCGGTGCCGGCAATATGGCGGCCAGTATTCTGGGCGGGCTAGTGGCGGAAGGCGTGCCGCCCGGGAATATCGGGGTCAGCAACCCGTCCCGCGGCAAGCTGGACATATTGCAGGAGCGCTACGGCGTCACGGTCAGCCAGAGCAATCCGGAGGTTGCAGAAGCTGCCGATATCCTGCTGCTGTGCGTCAAGCCGCAAAAGATGGCCGCGGCCTGCGCCGACCTTCAAGACATTGATTTTTCAAATAAATGCGTGATATCGGTAGCCGCCGGCATGACCCTGGAAGGATTGCAGGCTTTGCTGCCCGAGGCATCAGCATTGGTGCGGGCCATGCCCAATACGCCATCCCTCGTCAAAGCCGGCGCCTGTGGACTCTATGCCGGTCCGGGGGTCAGCGAGCAACAAAGGCAACAGGCCGAAGCCATTTTTTCCGGCATCGGCATCAGTGTCTGGGTCGATGAAGAAACGCAGATGGATGTGGTGACGGCTCTGTCCGGTTCCGGTCCCGCATATTTCTTCCTGCTCATCGAAAGCCTTTGCGAGGGCGCCGAGGAGCAGGGCCTGCCCGCCGACACTGCCCGCTTGCTCGCCCAGCAAACTGCCCTGGGCGCGGCCCGAATGGTCATGGAGCATGACGATCTGGCCGTTGCCGAACTGCGCCGGCGGGTGACCTCGCCAGGCGGCACCACCGCTGCCGGTCTGCGGGCGCTGCAGGACGGCAAGTTGCCGGAAGTGGCCAAAGACGCGATCGAGGCCGCGACCCGGCGCGGCCGGGAACTGGCGAAAGAGGCTGCGTGCAAATGACCGGCCGGGTATCTTTCGCGACGCTGAATTGGCTACAATGCCAGCCTGAATTGACCTGAGTCCGAACCGGTTTCAATGAATAATCCCTTTACCTTTCTGATCAGCACGGTATTTGATGTTTACACCGTCATTGTCATGTTGCGCCTGCTGTTGCAATTGTGCCGGGCTGATTTCTTCAATCCCGTTTCCCAGTTCGTGGTCAAGGCGACCGACCCGATCCTCAAGCCGATGCGGACGGTGCTGCCGGCCGTACCCCGCCTGGATCTGGCGGCACTGCTTGTCGCCTACCTGCTGCTGGCCATAAAAACCATCTTGATCTACTGGGTCAACGCGGGCGTGCTCTATGTCGGGCTCGCGATCTGGCTGGTGGCGCTCCGGGACTTGCTGCTGCTCATCTTCCACGTCATATTCTGGGCGACCCTGGCCCGGGTCATCCTGAGCTGGATCAGTCCGTCCGGCTACAATCCGGCGCTGGCACTGCTGTTCCAGATCACGGACTTTTTCCTGAAACCCATCCAGCGAATGTTGCCGTCATTTGGCGGCCTGGACTTTTCGCCGCTGGTATTGCTGATCGGTCTGCAGTTCCTGATCCGGGTTTTGCTCAGTCTTTTACCGGGCTAGGGCCGGGTTTGCCGCAGTTGCAATGCGGGCCTGTTTTACTCATTATTGAATGAAAGTCGGGTGAGGAAGGGGCCCGACTCCAATCCCGGTTTGCCAAGGAGGTAATAAATGCAGAAAGCTCTGTCTTTACAATGGCTTGCGAAGTACTCGATCGGGCTGGTGATGCTCTGTCTGGCCTCGGCCGCCCATGCCGAACAAAAACAGATGGGTGACTACACCGTCTTTTACAACGCCTTTAACAGTTCCTTTTTAAGCCCTGACGTGGCGCGCGCCAACGGCATTACCCGCAGTGGTATTGTCGGTGTACTGAATATTTCCATCCACAAAACCGCGGGCGACGCGGAAATGCCCAATGCCGTGCCCGCCAACATTCTCGGCACAGCCCGCAACCGGCTCTCGCAACTCAAGGATCTCGCCTTCAAGGAAGTCCGTGAAGGAGACGCCATCTATTACATTGCCAGTTTCCGTTTTGACGACAAGGAGTGGGTCAACTTCGATCTGGAAATCCAGCCGGAAGGAGAAGGCAAATCGGTGCCGCTCACCTTCTCTCAGCAGTTTTTCTCGGACTGAACGCGGCCTGATCTGAAAAACGCCTCCTCTGAGGCGTTTTTTGTGGCTGCGCGTTGCTGCTGCCTCTCACCAGGGCTGGGCTATTGCCACAAACCTGCTAAGATCCCCGTTCTGCTTCTATCCGTGATCTGTCTATGGAAACTCTGGTTCTGGCGAGCGGCAATACCGGCAAACTGCGTGAGCTGACCGCCATGCTGATGCCGCTCGGCATCAAGGTGACACCGCAAAGCGAATACAAGGTTGAGGATGTGGAAGAAACCGGCCTCACCTTTGTCGAAAATGCCATTCTCAAGGCCCGGCATGCCAGCCAGATCAGCGGTCTGCCCGCCCTTGCGGATGATTCGGGCCTCGAGGTCGATCACCTCCAGGGCCGTCCCGGGATCTACTCGGCCCGTTTTGCCGGGCCCGACGCCCGGGATCCCGACAACAACGCCAAGCTGCTGGACAGCCTCGACGGTGTTCCCGACGCGCAGCGTGGGGCCGAGTACCAGTGCGTGTTGGTGCTGATGCGCCATCATCAGGATCCGACGCCCCTGATCGTGCAGGGCTCCTGGCGCGGACGCATTCTGACGGAGCCCCGGGGTGACGGCGGTTTCGGCTATGATCCGCTGTTCTGGTGCGAGCAGGAGCAATGCACGGCCGCCGAACTCCAACCGCAACGCAAAGCCGCTCTCAGCCATCGCGGCAAGGCGCTTGCAAAGCTCTTGGAGCGCCTTGGCCCAGGCCGTTGATCCCGACTATGCAGTTAGCACTTACTAGCGCACCACCACTCGGGATGTATATCCATATTCCCTGGTGTGTACGCAAATGTCCTTATTGCGACTTCAACTCCCACGAGGCCCGGGAGGAAATTCCCGAGGCAGCTTATATCGATGCCCTGCTCGCCGATCTCGAAACCGAATTACCCGGGGTCTGGGGACGTAGCGTCAGCAGCATCTTTATCGGGGGCGGCACGCCCAGTTTGCTGAGCCCGGAAGCCCTGGATCGACTGCTTTCCGGGGTCCGCGCCCGCTTGCCGTTGCTGCCCGGTCTGGAAGTTACGATGGAAGCCAATCCCGGAACGTTCGAAGCGGTCAAGTTCGGCGAATTCCACGCCGCAGGCGTCAACCGGCTGTCCATCGGCGTGCAGAGTTTTAACGACCAACATCTTCAGGCCCTCGGCCGGATCCATAGCCGCAGTGCGGCCTTGCGGGCGGCGGACTTTGCCCGGGAGGCGGGCTTTGACAGTTTCAATCTGGATCTGATGCACGGCCTGCCGGGCCAGACCCTCAGCCAGGCGATGGCGGATCTCGACACAGCCCTGGCCCTGGAGCCGAACCATATTTCCTGGTATCAACTGACCCTGGAGCCCAATACCTGGTTCTACCGGCATCCGCCGGTGCTGCCGGTCGACGACGATCTCTGGGCCATCCAGGAATCCGGTCATGTCAAACTGGCTAACGCCGGCTTCACCCAGTATGAAGTCTCCGCATTTGCCCGCCATCCCGACGCCCGTAGTGTCCACAACCAGAACTATTGGCAGTTTGGCGACTACCTCGGGATCGGCGCCGGCGCCCACGGCAAAATCACCGATGTCGCCGGAGCGCGGATTCTGCGTACCGGCAAGCGCCGCAGTCCAAAGGCCTACCTGGATCCGTCACTGACCTTCGAGAGCAGTCGGCAGGAAGTGGCTGCGGAGGATTTGCCGCTGGAGTTTATGCTCAACGGGCTGCGGCTCATTGAAGGTGTACCGACGCGCTCATTTCAGGAGCGCACGGGTCTCGGTTGGCAACAGATTGCGGAGGCCTGGCGTGCGGCAGTCGCTGACGGGCTAATGCTCGACGATCCGGAGCGGCTCCAGGCTACCGGGCAAGGACAGTTGTTTCTCAATGATCTGGTCGCCCGGTTCATGCCGGAAGCGCTGGCCGCAGCGAACAGGAACCGCATCCGGATCCGGGAAGTCTAGCGCCGTCAGGATTTACCGGCCCGGCGGAAAACCAGATCCCAAACCCCATGGCCGAGTTTTTCGCCCCGGATCTCGAACTTGGTTTTCGGGCGCAATTCCGGGCGCGGTACAAAGTCGTTGGTCGGGGAAGTGTTTTCCAGAAAATCAATGCCTTGCAGGACATCGAGCATCTGTCCGGCGTAGTTTTCCCAGTCAGTTGCCAGGTGCAGAATGCCCCCCGGTTTGAGTTTGGCGGCCAGTTGCCGGGTGAATTCCGGCTGGATCAGGCGGCGCTTGTGGTGACGTTTCTTGGGCCAGGGATCGGGGAAAAAGACCTGGATGCGATCCAGCGAGGCATCCGCTATGCATTTGTCGAGCACTTCCACCGCATCAAAATTGTAGACCCGCAGATTGCCGATCCCTGCATTTTCCGCTGACAACAGACAGGCGCCGACGCCGGGCCGATGCACTTCGATGCCGATGAAATTCCAGTCCGGACGGGCGCTCGCCTGGGTGACGAGGGACTGCCCCATGCCAAACCCGATTTCCAGCACGGTCGGGGCCGTGCGCCCGAATATATCGGCAAAATCGCTGACGGGCTTCTGCGGTGAAAGTCCCAGGGTCGGGAAGTTGCGCTCCAGCGCACCTTGCTGGCCTTTGGTCAGACGGCCTTCGCGCAGGACAAAGCTGCGAATTCTGCGGAAATGGGGTTCCTGTTCACTCACGCGGGTACCTTTATCCTGGGAGCAATGGCGGAAATGCCGGGGCCGGGATTCTACCAGCAACCGCCTGTACCCTCAAAGGCCCGCACCGCTAAAGGATTGTCAAACCGGGATTTTCTGATTAAGGTGATTGCCTCTGGTGTGGTATTTGCAGCTGACCACCGGTACGGAAATAACAAATAGAAATCAGAAACCCAGGAGTTGTTTTGTAGATGCCGTTTCCGGATTTGCCCAATGGCCACGCACTTTTCGTGCTGCTGCTGACAGTCTTTGCCCTCTACGTCTGGCGTCGCGATGACATTCCTCTGGAAACCTCCTGTACTCTGGTCCTGCTGATCCTGACCATTACTTTTGCCGCATTCCCCTATATCGATCCGGACGGTGATCCCCTGCAGCCGGCCCGCTTCTTCTATGGCTTCGGCCACGAGGCGCTGGTCGCCGTCTGCGCCCTGATGATCGCGGGCCAGGGGCTGGTGCGCACCGGCGCCCTGGAGCCGGTAGGCCGTTTCCTGGCCAGGTTCTGGCTATACTCGCCGATCCTGTCCCTGCTGCTGACCTTACTGGCCGCCGCCCTGCTCAGCGCCTTCATGAACAACACCCCGATTGTCGTGCTGCTGCTGCCCATCCTGATCAGTGTATCGATAAGGACCTCGACCAGCCCGTCAGGCGTCCTGATGCCGATGGGCTTCGCCACCTTGATCGGCGGCATGGCCACCACTATCGGCACCTCGACCAACCTGCTGGTGGTTGCCGTGGCGGCGGATCTTGGCGAACCCCGGATCGGCATGTTCGACTTTTTCCTGCCGGCGGCTATCGTCGGCAGTTTCGCCATCATATACCTGTGGCTGGTCGCGCCCCGCATCCTCCCGGACCGGCCGGTGTCCCTCAAGGATTTTTCGCCCAGGGTTTTTACGGCCCACCTGCATATCGACGACAATTCCTTTGCGGTCGGCAAGACCCTGTCACAGGTCATCGACAAGACCGGCGGCCAGATGCAGGTATCGCGGATCCAGCGTGGCGAGGATATTTCCATCATGCCGATCCCGGATGCGGCCGTTCGTGCAGGAGACCGGCTGCGGGTGACCGACACGCCGGATCGACTCAAGGAATATGAGCAAGTCCTCGGCGCGCGCCTGTTCAAAAAAGGCAAGCAGGTCGATGCCGAACATCCGCTGACGGCCGACGACCAGCAGCTTTCCGAGCTGGTGGTGACACCCGGCTCGCCACTCGCGGGCTCGACACTCAGGCATGTCCGTTTTCTGGAGCAATACCAGCTTGTAGCCCTGGCGTTGCACCGAAACGGCACCGTCGTCGACTTGCACACCGAAGGCCTGTCGAAAATGAAACTCCATGTAGGAGACGTGCTCTTGGTGCAGGGTCAGGCGGACGAAATCAATGCGCTCAAACAAAGGGGCGAATTCATGATCCTGGACGCGACCACGGATCTGCCGCGCACCAAACGGGCCACCCGGGCCCTGATTATCATGTCCCTTATTGTCCTTACTGCGGCGCTGGGCCTGCTGCCCATTGCCATTGCCGCCTTGACCGGCGTATTGCTTATGATTGGCACCCACTGCCTGAGTTGGACCGATGCCGTACGGGCCCTGAGCACCAAGGTCGTACTGATCGTGGTCGCGAGTCTGGCACTTGGCCTCGGCATGATCGAAACCGGCGCCGCCGACTATATCGCCCGGATCTTTGTCTATGCTCTGGAAGGCGCGCCGCCGACCATCATTTTGAGCGGTCTCATTCTGCTCCTGGCCGTGCTGACCAATGTGGTTTCCAACAATGCCGCGGCCGTGATCGGCACGCCGATTGCCATCAGCGTTGCCAATCAGCTCAATTTGCCGGCGGAAGCTTTTGTCATCGCCGTCCTGTTTGGCGCCAACCTCAGTTTCGCCACCCCCATGGCCTACAAGACCAATCTGCTGGTGATGAATGCCGGCGGCTACAGTTTTTCCGACTTTTTGCGGGTGGGTATTCCGCTGGTGATCGTCATGTGGCTGGTCAGTTCGATCGTGTTGCCGGTGATCTACGACTTCTGATCCGGTAGCAGGAGTCCCCAGCCTGTCAGGAAATTTTACAAATCTCGCTCCGAAATAACTTGTCTTGAGACCCCCAAGATATTAAGTCACTGTTTTTATTGGGCTTCTCGGGATGCGGTACAAATTTTGCCTGTTAATTCAGCGTATAATGAAATGACTGCACCCCTCTTGTGCTCGCGGCCCGTTAGCGTGTTCGTAGGGGCTTTGGAATGCGGATCATATATAAAAGGAGTTTTGCGGATGGAATCTGACAAATCGCTTGCGCGCAAGGAGTTAACAAGAAATAACGCGGAACCCGGACCGAATCCGGGCCGCCGTCGCATTATCGCCGGCCTCGCAGCCAGCCCCATCCTGTTGGCCTTGTCCAGCCGAGCGGTACTGGGCGCCCAAACCTGTGCGCCCTCCGGCTTTATGTCTGGCAGCTTGTCTGCCACGGACACTTTTTCCACCTGTGCCGGCAAGCATCCCGCTTTCTGGTTGGCCAATCCCGATGAGTGGCCACACCCCTACAAGGCCTTGGGTGGAGATTGCTCTACCTACCGCGGCCCTGGCTCGCCGAGCTGTGAGAAAATCCAGCACACCCTGAAAGGCAGCATGTTCAAGGACTGCTTCCCGCTGACCGACCACGCGGACGAGTCCATGTACGACGTCTTGCAAAACTACCCCGACACCCTCGCCTGTCACGTGGTTGCAGCCATGCTCAATGCCGCCTACGATGCCCCGGAGTACCTGCTTGACGAGGCCGAGGTGAGGGACATGTACACCGAATGGTACAGCCTCGGTTTCTACGAGATTAACCCCGGCCAGCTCATGTACGAGTATGACCTGATCACCTTCTTCGAAAATACCTATGCGTGATGTGGGAGCAGCCTCCCATTGTGGACGGCACCTGCATTGAATTGAGCGCGGGCCCTTTACAGGTGCGCCAATGGGATGGCGATGAAGCCCTGCTCTATCACAGCCCCTCCAGTACCACCCTTCAGGTCAGCGCGCCGCTGGCCTGCGCGGTGAGGTTACTGCAAGGCGGCGGGCAAAGCCTGCAGCGACTGAGCGAACGGGTCGCTCACCGCTTCCCCGACCTGGATCCCGACGCCATAAAAGAGCACCTCAAGACGGGTTTTCGGCAGCTTTGCAGCCTCGGCATCGCCTCGTGCAAGGAGACCTGAAGCACTGGGCGACAGTTTTTGACATGACCTCATCACCTTTTCTGCTCGAGCTTCAAGAACTTCATATTGTTGTCTTGCCAGGCGACGGATTGTCCCGATAGCCAAGCCCCCGCGAAGACCGTGCGAAACCACCAGGAATCTGTCAAAAATTTTTACACGCATGGTGGCCCCCAGAACTTCTGCTGGGCGGTTAACACAACTAAGCGTTTGATTCTCACAACTTTCTTGCTGTGGGCATGTGTTTTGCAAAGTAAATTTTGCTTTTCTTGCCGACTTTCTGCCGGTCCGGCCAGTGATCGCGATGGCGATAAATACAGACACATGTAATAGGGAGCTTTTCAGATGGGGGAAGATCAGTCCAGAATGCCCGACCGGGGCAAGCCGCCCGGCACGCCCGAGTCAACCCGTCGCCGCCTTCTCACCGGGTTAGCCGCAAGTCCGATCCTGTTTGCTATTTCCAGTCCCGCAGTTCTCGGTTCACAAATCTGCTCACCCTCGGGTTTTATGTCCGGCACCGTGACGTCGACCGACACCATTACGACCTGCGGGGGCAGGCATCCCGATTACTGGAGAACCAAGCAGGACGAATGGCCCCATCCCTACAAGGCGACCGGCTCGGAAAAAAGCCGCTTCGGAGACTGTTTCCCCAATTGTGATTACGACAAGAAATCCCTCATGCAGATATTGAACGACTACCCGGGAACGCTGGCCTGGCACTCGGTAGCCGCGCTTCTGAATGCCGCTGCGGGAGCTCCGGAATATCTCCTGGACACCAGCGAGGTCACCCAGATTTACACCCAGTGGTATAACCTCGGCTACTACGAAGTGAATACAGGTCAGTATATGTATGAATTTGAACTGATTACGTTCTTTGAGAGCACCTATGGCTGAATAGCCCAACCGGCTGCGGTGCTCGCCGAAGCCGGCCTCCGTCGCCGGATTTGCCAAACTGCCGACTGGAGCTCGGATTGCTGGGCGCGGCAGTGGGAAAGTAGTAAGCTGTTTGCTAACCCTGACAAGGAGTTAGTGAATATTTATCTATATCGGGGATACCATAATTAACGAGTCCCGGCATTGCGCGCCACCAGCCAGGCTGGCACAACTTGGAAGGACCCGGGTTAGGGAGTTGTTGGCCGCCGGCGAATTGACCCTTGAGACCCCACCTTATCGCTTCACGTTGCGGACGCGATTTCCTGCGGTGTCCGACAATCTGATGAAACTCTACGGTGACAATCCGGCCTGGGCGGGTACTGACGGTGATTTTCATATCCACCTGCGCCCGGGTCGGGGCCTGGCTCGCCTGTTCAAATCCCAGGTAGTCTTCGAGTTTGACGGTCAGTCGCCGTTTTTTCCGCTGACCGCCAACCAGGCCTTCCCGATGCTGGAATGGGGTATGAACTGGTGCATCTCCAATCACATCCATCACTATCTTATCCTGCATGCCGGCGTGCTCGGCCAGGGTGATCGGGGACTGATCCTCCCCGGCGCGCCCGGCTCCGGCAAAAGCACACTGACCGCTGCCCTGATGCTCAAGGGTTGGCGCCTGTTGACGGACGAGCTGGGGCTGGTCGATATTGCCGGCGACCGTATTACCGCATTTGTGCGGCCAGTCAGCCTGAAAAACGCCTCCATCGCCATCATCCGCGAGATGGCCGGCAACGACGATTTCAGCGACATTGCCCGCAATACCAGCAAGGGTGATGTCTGCCACATGAAACCCTCGCCGATCAGCATCAAAAACGCCCATCGGCCAGTCATACCCCGGCTTATCCTGTTTCCCACCTGGCAGGAAGGCGCCCGCCTGGCAGTCACGGAATTAAGCCGGGCGAGCGCCCTGGTCCGGCTGGAGCAGCAGACCTTCAACTTTGCGGTGCTCGGCGAAAAAGGGTTCTCGACCCTCAGTCATCTGGTTGAGCATTGCCCGGCTCTGGCCGTCACCTACAGCGACACGGAGCAATTGATGCCGTTGCTGGAATCCGGATTCGGGACCGACCATGTCTGAACCGGAAGCCTTGTTGATCCGCTACCTGAGGTCGCCGGCGCAACTGGCTTCCGCTTCCGGTGCCGACTTGCAACTGGCTATGCGCCAGGCGGAACCCGCCCGCCTGCAACCGCTGCTGGCCAAACTCATGACCGATGCCGGATGCCTTGAAAAACTGCCCGAAGGCAGTCGTCAGCGACTTGTGTCCAGCCTGGTACTCGCCGACTCCAACGGCCGCAGCGCGCGCTGGGAAATCGAGCGCCTCGGCCATGCCCTTGGTCCGCTTGGCATCCCGCTGGTGTTACTCAAAGGCGCCGCCTATCTGGCTCGGGAACTCCCTCACAGCAGGACCCGCCTGCTGGGCGACATTGACCTGCTGGTACCCCGTGCCCATCTCCGCAAGGCGGAAAAGACCCTGAACTTTCATGGTTGGCTGCCCAGCGTTCAGACCCGCTACGATCAGTTCTACTACCGCCGCTGGATGCATGAGCTGCCTCCCATGCTGCACGGAAAACGCAAAAGCGTGCTGGACCTGCACCACAGCATTCTGCCGCCGACCTCCCGATACCGGGTCGCCAGCGAGGCGATCCTCGCCGACGCGGTTGCCTTGCCCGGTTATCCCGGATTCTCCAGCCTCAGCGATCGGGACCTGATTCTGCACAGCATTGCTCACCTGTTTACCGATGGGGAATGGGACCACGCCCTGCGGGATTTGAACGACATCAATCAGATGTTGCAACACTTCGACAACGCCGGTTTTTACGATTCGCTGCAGCAACGGGCCCGGGAACTGGGGCTGCTGCCAGTGCTTTACTACGCGCTTTCGGCCTGTGGGGAGTTGCTCGGCAACCCGAGGGCCGGCGAGGTCGCCGCCAGCCTCGATCCCGAGCACAGCGGATTTATCCGGCGCCTGACCAACCGCATCAGCAAACTGGGCATGACCCCTGCCCACGGGTCCTGTATGAGCGGGCAGGCCCGCCGGGCAAAATTTGCCCTCTATGTCCGCGGTCACTGGCTCAGAATGCCGCTGCCCTTGCTGCTCGTGCACCTCGCCATCAAGGCGGGCAGCCAGGACAAGTCCGTGCCTGACGTGTAAACTGCCCCCAGTTTCACACCGCACCCAAAACCATGATCACCCCTTCAGATTTCGCCGACCGGATCCTGACTTTCTACCACCAACATGGCCGCAAGGATCTTCCCTGGCAGCAGCAGCCAGACGCCTACCGGATCTGGCTGTCGGAAATCATGTTGCAGCAGACCCAAGTGGCAACGGTCATTCCCTACTACCGGAAATTCCTGAGCCGGTTCCCGACCCTGAAGGATCTGGCCTCGGCGTCGCTCGATGAGGTGACCAGCCTGTGGAGCGGCCTCGGTTATTACGCGCGGGCCCGCAATCTGCACAAATGCGCCCAGACCCTGCTCAATCACCATGACGGAGAGTTTCCGCGCACCGCGGCTGCCCTTGAGGCGTTGCCGGGCATTGGCAAATCCACTGCCGGCGCCATCGCGGCATTCGCCTTCGGGGAGGCTGCCGCCATTCTCGACGGCAACGTCAAACGGGTCCTGGCCCGCTGTTTCGCGGTGGCCGGCTGGCCCGGCGAGTCCCGGGTCAACCGGCAACTCTGGCAACTCGCCGAACGCCTGACACCCGCCCAGAGCACCGCTTCCTATAACCAGGCCATGATGGATCTGGGCGCCTTGATCTGCCGCAGGAGCAAGCCGGCGTGTGACCAGTGCCCGCTGGAAGATATTTGTCAGGCCCGCCAATTGCAGCGCCAGACGGATTTTCCCGGCCGCAAGCCCCGCCGTGAGCGGCCGACCCGAACCGCATCTTTCCTGGTGCTGCGGGATACCCGTGGACAGATATTGCTCCAGCGACGACCGCCGACGGGGATCTGGGGCGCGCTCTGGTGCCTGCCCGAATGCCCGGCGCAGGAAACGGACCCCGGCCCATGGTGTGCACGGGAATTTGGCGTCGAAGCCACGGACCTCCGGGCCCTTGCCAGCCTGCGACACAGCTTCAGCCACTTTGATCTGACCATGGAGCCCTTGCTGGCCATGATCCGCCCCGCGGATTGCCGTATCATGGAGCGCCCTGACTGTCAGTGGGTCAGCCACGATGAGGCCCTGCAACTGGGGTTGCCCGCGCCCGTCCGAACCATCTTGTTGAATCTGGAGACCGGAGAATGAGCCGTACCATTTATTGTCAAAAACTGAAGAAAGATGCCGAGGGCCTGGCGATGCCGCCTTATCCCGGCCCGCTGGGACAGAAAATCTACGATCAGATTTCGGCAGAGGGCTGGCAGCTCTGGCTCAACCACCAGACCATGATGATCAACGAGAAACGTCTGAGCCTCGCGGATCCGGACACCCGCAAGTACCTGGCCGAGGAAATGGAGAAATTCCTGTTTGGCGGCGACTACGACAAACCGGAGGGCTATACGCCGCCGGAAAGCAGTTAGGGGACGGCAACCAATTTACCCTTGACTTGCCGGCTTCGGATCGGTTTAATACCCGCTCTTTGCGCGAGCACGAGCGGCGCAAAGTCAAAATGGCCTGGTAGCTCAGTCGGTAGAGCAGAGGATTGAAAATCCTTGTGTCGGCAGTTCAATTCTGCCCCGGGCCACCATCTTCAAAAAAAGGGGGACAACATCAGTTGTCCCCCTTTTTTCATTTTAGAGCAGTTTCTTGTAGATCAGTCTCCATGATCGTCTGGCGCCTTGCCGGGCGCTTGCGAGGGTTTTGTGTCACCGACGTGGCCAGGAGTCATGTCCTGCCCCGCCTTGATCACCTTGTCCGATACCGTGCGGAAATGCAGATCCCGCTGCGGAAAGGGGATTTCAATGCCGTTTTCCCTGAAGGTGCGGTCGATGGCCATGTGGATCTCGTGGGTCAGAGGCATCAGATCCATCATGCTGCTGATAAAGACCCGTACCTCGAAGTCCAGGCTACTATCGCCAAAGCGCACGAAAAACACCTGGGGTGATGGCGATTCCGCGACTTTCGGATTGTTTTCGGCAACCTCCATCAACAGCTTTTCGACCAGTTCGACATTACTGCCGTAGGCAACGCCGACATTGATGATCAGGCGATTGATGGGATCCGACAGCGTCCAGTTGGTCAACTGCTCGGTGATGAAGGTCTTGTTGGGGATTAACAACTCCTTGCGATCCCAGTCAGTAATGGTCGTGGCCCGGATGCGGATCCGTGATACCGTACCGGTTTCGCCACCCACGGTCACCGTATCGCCGACCCGGATGGGCCGCTCGAAGAGGATCAGGATGCCCGAGATAAAATTGGCGACAATCTCCTGCAAGCCGAACCCGAGCCCGACACCGAGCGCAGCCACCAGCCACTGAACCTTGGACCACTGGGCGCCGATCAGATTGAAGGCGACGACAACCCCGACGATCACGATGATGTAACGGATGATCGTGGTCACCGCGTAACTGGTGCCGGGGGCCAGCTTGACCCGGTTCAGGAAGGCAACTTCCAGCGTGCCCGGCAGGTTGCGGGCGGCAAAAAAGGTGATAAATCCCGCCAGCACCGCCATCAGCACACTTTGCAGGGTGATATCGATGGCTTCATCGACGCCGCCAACGCTTTCGGTCACCTGCCAGAGACTGATTTCATTGAACACGCCGAGAGCCGGAAAGACATCGGCCCACAACAGCCAGAGGACAGCGACCACGCCGACGGATATCAGCATTCTGACCAGGGCGCGGCTCTGATCGCTGATGGTCACCAGGTCTATCTCGTCGCTTTCGGTCACCTCCGGGATCGTTTCTGCGGTGCTATCGGCCGCCAACTGGGCGGCCCGGTCCCGCTCCCGTTTCTCGCGCAACCGCTTCAGCGCCAGGCGTCGCTCACTGACGGCAATGGCCCGGAGGACGAGGTAATAGACCAGCACGCCCGCCACCAGCACCCAGGCGGTGACAAACAGTTTTTCTTCCAGATGCAGTGCTGTGTAGTGATAGCCGAACAGCGCCAGCAGCATCAGGGCTATTGGCAGCACCACCGCCGCCGGGTGCAGTATGTATCTCAGCTGCCAGCGCCGCGAGGAGGTAGTTTCCTCTGCGAGGGACGCCAGGGCTCCCCGCCCCGGCCGCAGCACCCGATGGGCGAACAGGGCGAGGGCAATCGAGGCAATACAGAAAATCAGCCGTCCCAGACCATCGCGCAGATTGCTGTCGGGGGACGCTTCAGTCATCGCAGTCAACACCGCCAGCGGTATTAGTACCGCCATCAGCCAGCGGAAATTCCGTTTTACCACGCTCAGGGTCGTGGGCTTCCAGCGAAAATGTACTTCTGCGATGCCGCCGCGGCGGCAGATATTGATAAACAGGCTCAGCAATACCAGCAACGCCGCAGCGTCCCACAAGCCCATGGCAAGATGGCCCGAGAAAGTGCCGGGGTTTTTCAGCACCCAGGCCAGTACTGCCAGGATCAGGGCGCCCGGCAGGGCCAACAGCAGACTGATAAACATGGCGACGAGGGTTAGCCGGAACTGATCCTTGCCCACCTTGCCGACCCGGGTATCCATGGCTTTCAGGTTCCCGATCAACTGCCTGCGTTTCCAGAACAACAGTGCCGGCAGAGCCGCGAGCAACAAGGCCAACAAGGGACGCTCGTTAATTCTCACCATGGCAGTCTTGCCCGCCTGCTGCCAGTTGGCCGGCGAGAACAGCCACAATAATGAGCGGCCGATGCTGGTCAGAGTGGAACTGTCCACCGGCTGGGCACTCGGCACCCAAAACAGCCGCTCATCGAGCAGGGCGGCATACTCGCGGGAATTGTTGAGCAGGTTGGTTTCCTCGACATCCAGCACCGCCAGTGCCGAGATGTAACGGCTGTTGGTCGCCTGCAATTCAGCCAGCAATTGCTGGCGGGCTTCCACCAGCCGCGGCAAAAACACGCCCGGTACCAACGGCGCAGCAGGCGCCCCGTTGGCAGCTTCGGCAGCCAGCTCGGCGGCGGCCGCTTGCGGGTCCGTGATTTGCCGATCATTGACCCTCAACTCGAGCAGCCGCGCCTGGACCAGGTTGCGGCGATTGGCTTCGGCCTTGGCCTCATGCACTGCCAGTTCCGGCAGCGCCGCACGTTGCTGGCGAAGCAAGACGCCAAAATCCGCCGACAGGTCCAATCCGGCTATCTGCAATTGCCGTGACAGACTGTCGTGGGCGCGGGTGATGCGCGTGGTTTCCACCTGAACCCTTTCGGTACGCCGCACCACTTCGTCAATCTCTTCGACAAGCGCCTCGATCTGCTGGGCTATTTTCACATTTTCCGCAGCGTACTCCCGGATCACTTCCGGCTGATCCTGCATCTGCCTGGCCATGGCCCGGGCCGCCGCCACCGAGCGTTCGGCGCCTGACTGGCGGCGCTTGTTGAGGCGCGCCTGGAGCAGCATGGTGCGCTGCTCGGCCAACTTGATCTTGCGCGTCAATAACTGGCTGCGGATCCGGTTTACCGAAGCCAACGCATCGCGGCTGAGCAAACGCCGCTCCAGCAAACTGACCCTGGCCGTCAGCGCCATACGCCGCGCGGCCAGTGCCTGATTTTTGGCGGCCATCAGTTCGTCGCTGCCTGTGCCCCTGGGCTTGGCAGGCAGATTTTCGAGTTCAACCCTTGTCCGGGTAATGGCTTGCTGAATGGACCATTCCTGCTCCGCTTCGATCTCGTTAAGGCGCAGCCGGTAACCGTTCAGTTCGGTCTGCTCCTGGGTAAGCCGCGCATCAAGCTCCTCCAGAGACAGGGATTGAAACGCGGTGTCCGGAATATCCTGTGGCAGGGCCCGCAGTTCCTGTTCCAGTTCCCGGGTTATTTCCGGGACCTGACTGACCTGCTGCTCCAGTTGCCGGGCCTCCTGGCGACTGCTCATCGCTGCCTGCAGATCCGACAACACGCTCTGATAGGTATCCATCAGTTGACTGTTGCCCGCCTCTCCGTCCTTGACCGTCGCTTCCAGGGCTTCAAGTTTATCCTGCACCAGCTTTATATCTGCTTCGAGGTTGCGGTTGTCCACTTCGGGATCTTCCGCAGCAACAACGGCGCTCGTCAGTCCGGCTCCGCTCAACATCAGCAAGGTGGCGGTGATCAACAGGTATTGGCAAAGAAAATTCTCAGATTTCATCTCGCAGACTCAAAATTTATTATCGAAATAATGCGGGGGTTTCGGCCTCAGCCACCATGACCGCCAAAGAGTACCATAGCTTTCCGGGCACAGCGTGCGGGCGTTATCAGCTATCCGCATCCTGGCTGGCAGCCACCTGTTCCGTACGTGGCAGATTTGCCAGCGAAGTGATCAGGAAACCGGTGGCCAGGGCAATACCAACGAGCAGCATGTTAAATGCGGTATCGAGACCGGTGATGACATCGTGTTCGAGCAGCGCCGTCAGACTACGGAACCCGACGCTTCCCGGTACCAGAACAATAAACCCGGGCAACATCATGACCGCGCCCGCCACCCCCAGCGATCGATTGACGATTTGCGCTGCCGCTCCGACAGACAGGGCGCCGATGAAGGCGCCGGTCGGTGCGCCCAGATGCGCGGAGGCATAATGCGACGTGGCGTAAGCAATCAAAGACGCCAGCATCATCCAGATACTGTCACGGAAGCGTGACTGATAGAGCAAGGTAAAGTTGAGGCCGGCGACCGCAATGGCGAACCAGAGGCTCCAGACCGGCATGAGCGAAATGGAGGTTGTCGCGGAGTCGACCGGAAACCAGTAATTGCCCAGCATGTTGCCGATGGCAACACCCAGACCCAGCTGTACAAAAATGGTCCCCGCGCCGAACAAGCGGGCCGTGCCGGATACCAGATTCTGGGTCGCAAGCTCTGCCATGGCGATGGTCAGCATCAGGCCCGGCAAAAGCACAATGATCCCCGACACCATCGGGATGTAGGTCGAGCCCGTCTCGAGGTAGAAATCGCCGGCAAAAGCCACGATGGAGGCCAGCAAACCGCTGAGTATCGGCAGAGCATTGCCGAGTGCCGCCCATTTACGCTGCGCGACCACCAGCAAGCCAACGAGGATACCGATAATCGCGGCGACGACAATTTCCTTCAGCCCCCCGGCGAATATCCGCGCCAGCGCGGCCGACGCAACTCCGAAGGCCGGCACCATCATCCAGTCCGGATACAACATGGGGGCCGTCGTGATCTCCTTGAGAACCTTCGCGCCTTCCCTCGGTGTCATACGCCCTTCCATCACATCGAAGGCCACCGCTGTGGTGCGCCGCAGTTTCTCCAGATTGATTTCCCCGGGCGCGGCCCGGATCACAAAGGTCGAGCCTTCATCTTCGGTGGTCGCGAGGGACAGCGTGATACTGGTCGGCAGGGACATGCATTGCAATCCGTAGCCGAGTCGCTCGGCGACGGTGGTCATCAGTTGCTCGAGTTCATAGGCGGGCACGCCATAGGTATGCAAGGCCTTGGCCAGGCGCATGATAAACCCCATGGGTTTTTCCCGCTCCGGAAAGTGCGGGACGTCGTCCAGGGATCGTTCCTGAACTGTCTGGATCGTCATCGACATATGGTTACTTGCCTCGCTGCCAATCCCCAAGCTTCGATGTAAACCGGAGCCCTTGTCAAACGTTTCGCAATTGACCCGTCCGGGATCCGGCTCAGACTCGGGCGACCTTCTGCGGAACGTTGGCCGGTAACACACCGGCATGTCGGAGTCGCCGGCGCCGGCAGCGCCCGGGGCGGCCATTAATTTGCACAGGAAATCGTCAGTACTTTTGATAGAATGAATCTCAATCACACTTGCCGGCTATTCGGCTTTTAGGGGGACATCTCGCCTGCTACCGGAATTGATTCGCTACCTCGTGACTAACGGAAGGCTTGCGCGTTGGTTGCTCGCCCTGTTGCTGTCGACGCTGGCTTTTACAGCCTCGGCAAAATTACGCACTTTCAGTTTTCAGTCTGTGCAGGTGGCTGAAGGTGAAATCCCCACTTCCATCACCGCCATCACCCAGGATCAGGCCGGGTTTATCTGGGTCGGCACCTACGATGGCCTGTACCGATACGACGGTTACCAGTTCCGCCTGTACCGAAGCGATCCCCGTGACAATTCCACCTTGTCCAGCAACCTGATTACCAGCTTGCTGGTCGACTCCCGGGGCGCTTTGTGGGTAGGTACCTTGCAAGGCGGTCTTAACCGCAAGATGCCGGGGCAACCGGGATTTGTCCGCTTCCTGCCGGACCCCGCACGCTTCGACAGTATCAGCGAGGCCGACATCTTTGCTCTCGATGAAGATCCGGAAGGTCGCATCTGGGTCGGTACCGCCAGTGGACTGGATCTGTTTCAGCCGGAGAACAACGGCTTTCTCAAGTTCCAGTACAATCCTCTTGACCCCCAGTCTCTGCCATCGGGCCCGGTGATCGACATTGCCGCACTCGGCAATGGCGACCTCTGGATAGCGACCCGTAATGAAGTGGCGCTCTACCACGCCGCCGAGCAATCCTTTGATACGGTTGCCGGACTGCCGCTCACCGACAACCTGCAGCCCATCATCAACAGCCTCTATATCGACCCCGAACAACACCTCTGGGTCGCCACCCGTAATCAGGGAGTGACTGAAGTTTCGGCCATGGGCAGTATCCTTGCCCGCTACCACAGTCAGGCGACCGAATCCCGTCGGCTGTCAGAAAACAATGTCCGCGCCCTGCTCAAGGACCGGCAGGGAAACCTCTGGTTTGCCACTGCCGCACGCGGCCTCAATATCAAGCTCGCCAACAGCGGCAAGATCACTGAGCTTGCCCATGATCCGGCAGATCCCCTAAGCCCCGCCTTCGATGAAATTGTCACTTTGTTCCAGAGTCTTGATGGCTGTATATGGATCGGGACCGATGGCGGTGGCCTGCAAAAATCCCTGCCGGGCAATACTGCGGTCAGCCGTCTCATTCATTCGCCGTTGGAAGCAGACTCGCTCAGCGGCAACCTGATCTGGGATTTGACCAGCGACGGCAAGGGCAATATCTGGATCGCCACCAGCAACGGTCTCGATCGCTATGACGTGGATGCCGACAGCCTGGAGCGGGACTTTCCACTCATCGCCACCGGACAGCCGCAGCGCGATCAGACGCCCCATTCTCTCCTGGTAACGCGGGATGGGCGCCTGTGGTTCACTTCTCTGCAAGGTCACCTCGGCATTGTCGACCCCGATGATCCCGATGCTACCCGGCTGATGGAAATTGCCAGTCCCGGGGACCTGTCCGACGATCAGAGGCTCTACCTGCTCAAAGAAGATCCGGACGGCAACGTCTGGATGGCGTCGGCCACGGGCCTGATGAAACTGGCCGGTACCGGTGGCGAACTGCTGGAAACCTGGCCTGACACCCTGATCTCCGACACCAGCGACCCGACCGGTTTTGACGGCAGTTCCCTGGTGCGCAGCCTGGAAATCGACCGGGACGGATACTTCTGGATGGGCACCTGGGGACAGGGTTTGCTGAAATGGCGCCCTGATCAGCCAAAGCCGGAAAACTACACCTACGCGCCGGACCAGCCAGAGTCGCTCACCAACAACACCATCCGATCGCTGTTTATTGATCATCAGAACAATCTCTGGATTGGCACCCAAAACGGTCTCAACCTGCTCCCCGAGACCAGTCGCCGTAACCAAAACTTTACCTTCAGCAATTTTTCTGAAGCCGATGGCTTGCCCGACAGTGTGATCAACAGCATCGCCGAGGACCATCATGGGCGACTGTGGCTGGGTACCAATCGTGGCCTGTCGGCGTTCAATCTGCGCACCCGGCTGTTTACCAACCTCGGCATGCAAGATGGTCTGCCTTCCGATGAGTTTACCGACAATGCCGTCAGCCAGAGTCGACAGGGGCTGTTTTTCTGGGGCACGATAGCCGGTGTTGCCATCATCAATCCGGCGCCGATGACGGACAGTCAGTTCACTCCCGAGGCCATGGTGACCGGCGTCCTGACCCGTTCACGCCGTCTGTCCGATGACCGGGATGTGTTCGATCGGTCGCCTCTGGTACTTGACTACAACAATAATGAAATCACTTTCGAATTTGCCTCTCAGGATTTCAGTCAGCCATCCCGGACCCAGTTCGCCTATCGACTCATTCCGTATCAAAAAAACTGGCTGGTCGCGAGCGACACCCATGAGGCAGCTTTTACCAATCTGGATCCCGGCCACTACCGGTTCCAGATCCGCGCCAGCAACGCCGACGGCCTGATCAACGATCAGATCACCGAACTCTCCTTCGAAGTACTGCCTCCCTGGTACCGGACCTGGTGGGCTTACCTCGTTTACCTGTTGGCAGCGGTGAGCATCATTGCCGCCCTGTACCTGCGACATCGACAGAAACTGGCAGCGGAGCAAGAAGTCAGCAATCGTCTCAAGGCCATCGATCGACTCAAAGATGAATTTCTGGCCAACACTTCCCATGAACTGAGAACCCCGCTCAACGGTATTATCGGCCTGGCTGAATCACTTAAATCCGGAAGCGCCGGCGCCCTGGATCCGGAAGTCATCGATCATCTGGATCTGATCGCCAACAGTGGCCGTCGCCTGTCCTATCTGGTGGACTCCATTCTGGATTTCAAAAAGCTTTCCTATGATTCAATTGAACTGCACCGGGAGCCGATCAACCTCGATGCGGTGCTGACCAGCGTCTGCGATCTGCTCATGCCACTGGCGCAGCGCAAATCCCTGCAGCTGCAAACCCGCCTGCCCGCCGAACTGCCCAGTATCCATGCCGACGAAGATCGGCTGCAGCAAATTCTCTACAACCTGGTCGGCAATGCGCTCAAATATACGGACTCGGGTACGATCGAAATCGATGCGCAGGTACATCAGCAGGAAGTGGTCATCAGTGTCCGGGATACCGGCATTGGCATCCGTCCTGACGATCTCGATGCCATTCTCAAGCCCTTCAAACAGGGCGATAACCTGGAAGCTGTGAAACGGGGCGGCACCGGTTTGGGCCTTGCGATTTCACGGAAACTGATCGAACTGCACGGCTCCAGGCTCAAGATTGAATCCGAGCCCTCCGTCGGCTCGACTTTCAGTTTTGCCATGCCCATCGCCAGCGATCAGAAACTGGGACGGATCGACACTACCGCGACGCGACTTGCCTACCCCAAAGCGATGCCGGTTGCCGAGCTGCACCGGGAGCTCGACCGCCCCGAGAGGGATGCCGCGGCGCGCCCGAAAATTCTGGTGGTCGATGACGATCCTGTCAATCTGAAAGTCATTGCCGGACTACTTTCGACCCAGGGTTATGACATATACGAATCGGAAAGTGGCGAAACCGCGCTGCAGCGCCTGGAAAATGAAGCATTCGATCTGGTCATTCTCGACGTCATGATGCCGCGTATGAGTGGTATTACCGTCACCCGCCGGCTGCGGGAAAGCCTGAGTCAAATCGAGCTTCCTATTTTATTGCTGTCGGCAAAAACCCGGAGTGAGGATCGTGTCGCCGGCCTCAACGCCGGGGCCAATGACTATATCAATAAACCCGTCGACAAGGATGAATTGTTGTCACGGGTACGAACGCTGTTGATGGTGCATCAATTACTGGAGTCCGATCGCCAGGATCGAAAGATCCGTTTACTCAATGAAACCTGCAGCAAGCTGAAAAAATACTTTCCGCACCCCATTGTCGAACGCATCATCAACAGCGATGGCATCGACAGACTGGCTGCCCAGCGCCTGCGCATTACGGTACTGTTTGCCGATCTTGTCGGCTTCACCAGTATTTCCGACAAGTATGAACCCGAAACCATTGCGGGCATGCTCAACGAATTTATTGCGGAGATGGGTGAGGCCACCGGACAGCACGGCGGGTTGCTCAATGAAGTGCTCGGAGACGGGCTGGTGGTCCTGTTCGGAACCGGCGGCAAAGCCACCAAGGAGCAACAGGCCAACCAGAGCCTTGCGCTGGCAAAATCCATGCAGGCCATCATGCAGAAACTGTCGGACAAGTGGCAGGCCTCGGGGGTCAGCGAGGATCTGAATCTGCGTATTGGCATTCATCAGGACTTTGCCACGGTCGGTAGCTTTGGTTCGGATCAGCACCTTGTCTACAGGGCCGTCGGCAGTGCGATGAACCTGGCCTTCCGGATCCAGGCGCTGGCCAATCCCGGCGAAATTCTGCTGACCTACCCGGTACAGATCCTCGCGGACAGGAAATTCCGGTTTTCGGCTCCGCAGGATGTAGAACTCAAGGGCTTTGCCCATAGCTACCGGGTTTGCCGCCTGCTTTGATCGCCTCCTGCTTCAGAAAATAATCCTCCAGCCGATCGTGCCATCCATCTGCCTGTCGTGAGGTTGTGGCGGTAAAAATCAGTAGTGCGCGCCCGCTAGCCGGAAAGAAAAAACTGCTGCTGTGATAACCCGGCCAGTTGCCTTCGATATAGAAATAAACCGTATCTGCCGCCAGGGACTGCCGGTTCATGCCAAGGCAATAAGCGCCGCCATCCGGAGTTGCTTTCTCCAGTTGGCAAGTCATCCATTGCTCGCGCAAATAGGCCGCAACCGAATCCGGATCAAAGTAAAGAAATTGCAGAAACCGGGCCAGCTCCGACAGGGACGATGTCAGACCGGCATCGTGAAAGCCGTGCCGCCAGCGCAAGGTAGCGCGCCTCGGAGCCGTGCCAAAGTAACCGTGCACCCAATCGTTGTCGTAACGCCCGTCGTCGATACCGGTCCCGGTAATATTCGCAAGCGGGTACACCCGTTGGGCTAGTTGCTGTCCATACGGGATACCGGTTTTATTTTCCAGCGCATCGGCGAGCAACAGGGCATTGGAGTTGGAGTAGGACCAGCGGGAGCCGGGTGCAAACCTCAGGGGATAGTCTTGCAACAGCCGGTAGATCTGCGACCGGGACCAGGCTGACTCTGGTGCCGTGACGAATTTTTTTTCGCGCCAGGCTGCCAGATCCGTATAGTTTTCAATACCGCTGGTCTGATCAAGCAACATGCGCCAGGTGATCTGCTGCGCCTGCCGGCCGGCGAACAAACCGGTCCCTTGCAACCAGGGCGCGACCGACTCGTCCAGATCCAGTTGCCCGTCGAGAACATAGCTTGCGACGAGGGCGCTGCCATAGAGTTTGCCCAGGCTGGCTATCCGGATCCGGGAGCTGCCGTTTATCGGCGCTGGCTTTTCCAGTGACAAAACTCCCGCGCTATGGTTAACAATCCGGTCAGCATGAATTTCCACAATATAGATTCCGGATACATCCGCTACAGTTGCCCGCTCCAGAAGCTCATCGAGCATGCCGGTTTGCGCGCCGGTACTCGTGCAACCACTGAGCAGCCAGAGGCCGACATACATCCCGAAAATAAAAACCCATTTTGTCGGCCATAAAAAAAAGGAAAGAAACCAGGTTTCTTTCCTTTCTCCGGATGGGGCAGCCCTAGTTCTTACAGGTGCCTCCGTCCCATGCCCGAGCAGGGGGAATGATTCTGTCTGCATATTTTGATGTGTAGACAAGTGCGGATCCCGACTTACAGAATTTTTGAACCTGTTGTTTCGCACCACCCAGATTATCGGGTATTTGGGTAGTAGCACAACC
>JASBTO010000102.1 GCA_030148365.1 Kangiellaceae bacterium | reverse complement strand
ATCCGTCACCGGGTCGGCCAGGAAGAACGCCAGGTTGTAGGAAATGATCAGGGAAAATACAAAAGCCAGACCATAGACCATGGCCGGGTGCCCCTGCTTGAGCGTCTCCGCAGTCAGATTATTGGCTTTCAGCCAGGCGTTCATGAACAGCAGCGGCGAATACCAGAGTGCGCCGACGGCAAAATCCGACAATGCCGCGACCAGCACGGCAATATGATTGATGTTTTCCATGGTTGTTTTCCTTGTTTAAAAGATGGCTCCAGTATGGCGGCTTGCCGCTCGTCGTTATTGTAAAAAATTAACCTCAGGCCACGGGAATGTAATTGATGTACTCGCCGCGGAGCCTCTGGAACTGCCGTGGGCTGAACCCGGAAAACCGGCGGAACTCCCGAATAAAATGCGCGTGATCGAAATAACCGCAATCCTGGGCCAAGGCAATCCAGTTTACTTGCTGGCGCGATTCAATCTCCGCCAACACCTGGTTGAAGCGAATAATTCGTTGATAGGCTTTGGGCGTCAACCCGACGTGTTTTTTGAACAGATGGATCATATGTTTGTGAGAATAGCCGGTACGCTCTGCGATGGCGTCAAGACTGAGCAGTGACGGGTTATCGCGGATCCGGGCGATGGCAAATTCGACCACTGGCAGGGTCGGCCTCCCTTGAGCGATCCGGCTGCTGAGCCACGCTTCCACCAAGGCAAATCGTGCATTCATATTATCCGTGTCGAGAAGCCGCTGGCGTAACCGCGCAATCTCGATTCCGACGACGCTGTCGGCGTCAACCACCTGATCCTGCAGCCCGTCAATCGGCAAGCCCAGCAAGGCATAACCGGCGCCGGGCCTGAGCCGGATAACCATCATGGAAGAATGTTGTTCGGCACCGATGGAAATGAATTCCCGCTGCATCCCGGATATCCAGGCAATACGGTATCGCTGCCTGGGCTTCAGGGTCAGATTGTCATAGGTATGTTTCGGGCCGTTGTCGAGATCAATAATGATGGTCACGGCGCCATCTGGCAGCAACCGCTCGATGGCGTGATCGGGGCAGAAGTTCTCGAAACAGGTCAGCAGTTCGACATACTGGTCACAGGGCGGCCTGGGTATCCGGGTTGCAAATACCAGATCGTCAGGTCTGACCGGTAACCTTTCTGCGTTTTGTCGACCAGCCATGGTTCATTTCCCGGAACAATCGGACAAACTCCAAGATACTGTTCCCGGGACCCTTACTCAACACAGATCACCCCGCAGGCGGCACCGGCAATTTCGCCCGTGCCTATTTCCTTCGCCAGCTAGCACCATCAGCGCCGTCTTCGACCTCGATATTGGCCGCCGTCAATTGCGCGCGGATTTCATCGGCGCGTGCCCAGTTTTTGTCCTGCCGGGCCTGCAGGCGCTCAGCAATCAAGACATCGACTTCTTCATCGCTGAGTCCGTCCTCCTCGCCGGCGGCGGACTTGAGGAAAGCTTCGGGTTGCTGCTGCAACAGACCCAACACACCGCCGAGATGCTTGAGAGTCGCCGCGGAATTTCTCGCGGCCTCCGGGTCCTGCCCTTTCACACGATTGACCTCCCGAGCCAGATCGAACAATACGGTGAGGGCTTCGGGCATATTGAAGTCATCATCCATGGCGCTGCGGAACCGGCTGACCGCCTCGCTGCTGCGGTCGATTTCCGCGCCCTCGAGCTCGAGGCCGCGAAGCGCCGTGTAAAGCCGTTCCAGACTCGCATCAGCTGCGTTCAGATTGTCTTCGGAGTAGTTGAGCTGGCTGCGATAATGGCTGGACATCAGGAAGTAACGCACGCTCTCCGCCCGGTAGACTTTCAGCACTTCCCGGATGGTAAAGAAGTTGCCGAGGCTCTTGGACATCTTCTCCTTGTCCACCTGCACCATGCCGGTGTGGATCCAGGTTTTGGCGAACTGGCAGCCGTTGGCCGCTTCCGACTGGGCAATTTCGTTTTCGTGGTGGGGAAACTGCAGATCGGAGCCGCCACCGTGGATATCGAAAGTTGCACCCAGGCACTCCTTGCTCATGGCGGAGCATTCAATATGCCAGCCGGGCCGACCCGCGCCCCAGGGCGAATCCCAGGCTGGCTCGCCCGGCTTGGCGGATTTCCAGAGGGCGAAATCCATCGGGTCCTTCTTGGCCGACTCGACTTCCACCCGCTCTCCGGCGTTGAGTTGCTCCAGATCCTGGCGACTGAGCTTGCCATAATCGGCGAACCGGGCGACTTCATAATAGACGTCCCCACCGTCGAGCGCGTAGGCATAGCCCTTGTCGATGAGGGTCTGCACCATCTCGATAATCCCGTCCATGGTAGTCGTCGCCCGCGGCTCCCGATCCGGTCGCATCAGACCGACCGCATCGAAGTCTTCGTACATGGCCCCGACAAAGCGGTTGGTCAAGGCCCCGAAATCCTCGCCGTTTTCATTGGCCCGGTTAATGATCTTGTCATCAATATCGGTAATGTTGCGGACATAGGTCAGCTCCAGTCCGGACCAGCGCAGATATCGGGCCATAATATCGAAAGCCACGTAAGTCCGGGCATGACCGATATGGCAATAGTCATAGGTAGTAACCCCACACACGTACATGCTCACCTTGCCCGGTTGCAGCGGCGTAAAAATCTCTTTTTGTCGGGTGAGGTTGTTATAGATCTGAAGCATGGAATTTGCCTGACTTTGCCTTGGCGCACGGTTTATCGCTACAATACGCGCCCTGAACGCGCGTATTGTAGCGACTCACTCCCGGCAAGGCCACGACTTGCCCCCAACTTCGGAATCCGACATGAAAGTGCAACTGAAAACCAGTCACGGCGACATTACCCTGCAGCTTGATAAGGAAAATGCACCCAATACCGTGGAGAATTTCGTTTCCTACGTGAAAAGTGGCCACTATGACGGCACCATTTTTCACCGGGTGATCGACGGCTTCATGATCCAGGGCGGCGGCTTTGCCGCCGACATGTCCCAGAAAGACACCCAGGCGCCCATCGAAAATGAGGCCAACAACGGTCTGTCGAACAAGAAAGGCTCTATCGCCATGGCGCGCACCATGGACCCCCACTCCGCGAGCGCACAGTTCTTCATCAATGTATCGGACAACACTTTTCTCGACTTCAAGGCCGAGAACACCCAGGGCTGGGGTTACTGTGTATTCGGTGAAGTCACCGACGGTATGGACGTGGTCAACAAAATCAAGGAAGTCCCCACCGGCACCATGTCCGGCATGCAGGATGTCCCGAAAGAAACCGTGGTGATTGAAAGGGCCGAAGTCGTCGACGCCTGATGACCCGCCATTTTATTGCCGACCTGCATCTTTGCGAGGAACAGCCGCACCTGTTGCGGCTGTTTGACTATTACATGCAGGCAATCGCGCCTGAGGCTGATCAACTTTATATCCTCGGGGATCTCTTCGAGACCTGGATAGGGGACGATGACGACGCCCCCCTCGCCCGCTCGGTCACTGAACGTTTGCGCGCCTGGTCCGACGCCGGTGGCCAACTCTTTTTAATGCACGGCAACCGGGACTTTCTGCTCGGCGACGATTTCGCCAGGGCCACCGGGGGCACCCTGCTGGATGATCCCCACCGGATGAGCCTCGGCGGCCGTCCGACCCTGTTGATGCACGGCGACACCCTCTGTACCGACGATACCGACTACCAGCAATTCAGGCGCATGGTCCGGGACCCGGGTTGGCAGCAGCAACTGTTATCCCAACCCCTTGAGGTGCGCCGGCAACTCGCGGCGGAAATCCGCGGCAAAAGTCAGACCGCCATGGCCGGCAAGGATGAAGCCATCATGGACGTCAACCAGGATGCTGTGACCGGCGTGTTCCGGGAACACGGCGCCACATTGCTGATCCACGGCCATACCCACCGGCCTGCGCTGCACCCGTGTCAGGTCGACGGAAACTCCTGTGAGCGATGGGTGCTCGGAGACTGGCGCAAGCGGGGCAATGTCCTTGTCTGCAACGACAGCGGCGAATTGGAATCTCACTGGTTCGCGCCGGATTGATCTGACGAGCCGGCAGCCGCCGGCGCTTCCCTAGGCCGGTATGCCGGAATGAAAACGGAACTCCGGATCCGGGCTTTCTATCAACACACGTTCCCGCTCCAGCAATGCTTCTGTCCGGTCTTCAATCGGGCCGCGAGCGTAGCGCCGCGCCAGTGCCAGATAATCTTCGAAATGCCGGGATTCCGATTTGAGCAGAAACCGGTAATAGCGGGACAATTCCGGGTCCCGGTCCCGGAATCTGGGGGCCAGGGCGGCAAAACGCTCGCAGGAGCGGGCTTCGATTATGGCGCCGACAATCAGGGTGTCCACGCATTTTTCCGGCTCATTGGCCGCCACTTCACGGCGCAGTCCCGACGCATAACGGGACGGCGACAGGTGTCCGTACACCACCTCGCGCCCTGCCATCAAATCCAGAACCTGCTCGAAATGCAGTAGCTCTTCCCGGGCCAACTGCGCCAGCTTGCCAAGCAGTTCGGTGTGCTCCGGATAGCGGTACATGAGACTCAAGGCTGTCGACGCGGCTTTTTTCTCGCAGTGGGCGTGATCGATGAGCAGCAAGGGCAATTCCGATTCGGCACGCTCAAGCCAGGCTTCCGGCGTCGGGCAGTGCAGAAATTCGCGGACCGGGTCCGCCAGGGCAGCGACTTCAGTCGCTGCCGCCTTGATTGCTCTTGCCATTATCGGTGTACACCTCCGGATTCTGGGAGGCGGGATTATAGCTGTCGATCCGCGCTTATTCCAAACTTGCGCCGGAGCGTCCGGTCGCTGCCGACGCTTCCGGAAATTTCAGGGCCAGGTGGGTGACCAGGCCTTTTTCCAAATCCAGCACCTTGATCTGGTGATGGTTGGTGTCGGCGATATAGAGTTTGCCGCCCGCCAGGCTCAGCCCCCCCGGCTCGTCAAAGACGCCGTTGCCGCCGGCAATGGTACGGCTGCTGCGGCGCAGAGGATCAATGAGCTTGATTTTGGAATTGTAGGTATCGGCAACCAGCAATTGCAGAGGCGCATCCCCGGATTTCCAGACCACGACGCCCAGAGGATGTTGCAACCGGACATCCTTGCCTTCGCCATCGACATCACCAAACTTGAACAACCCCTGACCGACGATGGTCGACACCCGACCACCTTCGCCGAGGCCTGCCCTGCGAATAGCACTTGCTTCACTGTCGGCGATGAACATCATGTCGCCCGACACCGCCAGGCCGCTCGGCTGATTGAGTCCGGCGGACAGCCGCTTGCCGTCAAGCAAGGCTTCACGCCGGGATCCGGCAAAGGCCGTGAGCGCGCCGGTTTCCGGGTTCAGCAGCCAGATCTGGTGTTGGCCCGCCATGGCGATAAAGAGCAGGCCCTCATGAAAGGCGAGATCCCAGGGTGAATTCAGGCCGTCCTGCGGATCCGCCTCATTGTCCCGCATATAGCGCTGATTGCCGTTACCGGCCAGTGTCGACACCTGCCCCAAGGACAAATCCACCTTGCGGATAGCATGGTTTTCGGTATCGGCAACATAGAGGGTGTCCGCATCGCCGAGGGTCATTCCCTGGGGCAGGAAAAACCGGGCACCGGCAAAGTCTCCGTCAGCAAATCCTTTGCTCTTGCCGCCGATAATGCGGGTGACCTTACCATCGAGATCAGTGACCAGGATCCGGTGATGATTGGTGTCAGCAATGAACAGCCTCTGTGCCTCGGGATCGGCAAGTACCTTGCCCGGAAACAGCAGCGGCGTCTCTGCCAGTGAGTCCCGCTCCAGCGTCAACGGCAAGGGCGTACGATCAATATTGGCCTCGAATTTCTCCAGCGTGTCGCCGATGACCCGATCCAGTAATTCATAGTGCCCCTCGCCGGAGACGCCGCCAATAATCTCGCCCTGCGGGTCGACCAGTGCCAGCGTCGGCCAGGCATTGACGCCATAACTGTTCCAGATCTCGAAATCCTTGTCATTGACCACCGGGTGCTCCAGTTCGTACCGGAGCACCAGTTTGCGAATATTGTCGGTTTTGCCTTCCTGTTCGAATTTGGCGGAGTGCACGCCGATCACGGCCAGTGCATCGCCGTACTTGTGTTCCAGTTTTTTCAGGTCCGGAATCACATGAATGCAATTGATGCATCCGTAGGTCCAGAAATCGAGCAAGACCACCTTGCCTTTCAACTCGTCCATCGACAGGGCCTTGCCGCCGGTATTGAGCCAGTCAAGTCCCGTTGGAAACTCCGGCGCCGGCTGCCCTGCGGAGCTGCCGCAGGCGGTGGTCATCAACAAGATCCCGAACAGAATTGCACTGGTTAATTTTCGCAGCATGCCGTTGCTCCTGGCAGAGAGTTCAGGCAATTGGATGTTCCTGGACGCCATGAATTACAGATTCAGTTGCCGGACCTGTTCCCGCAGCCTGCGAATGTCTTCCGGCCTTGCCGCCTCTGTCTGGTAACGAAGCCGGATGTAAAGCCGGTTGACCGGAACAATGCGGCCCGCCAGTTCGGGCCTTTCGGCAATAACCCGCCGGACAAAGTCGGCCGGGCCTTCCGCCAGTTGCTTTTCGAATCCGGACTTTGCCAGCTTCCGGCAAAACACGCGGTAACTTCGCGCAATGGCATCGCCTTCGGGACGGCGCCGGAACAGGCCGATTCCGGCC
Organism: Kangiellaceae bacterium; assembly: GCA_030148365.1. GTDB lineage: Bacteria > Pseudomonadota > Gammaproteobacteria > Enterobacterales > Kangiellaceae > JASBTO01. Next base: position 12,442 of record JASBTO010000102.1, on the reverse strand, counting down.
ACGCCCAACACCAGCAGAAAACCGCCGCACATCAGCCAGATCAACAGGCGCAAATCCGGCTGCTCGAATCCGAGTGCGCGCAGCAAACCGTTTTGGGTTTCGTTATCGAAGGACAACACCCAACGGTCCCAGTAGGCGTCTATGGTATCCAGTGACAGGCGCAATTTTTGCCAGACGCCTTCCGGCAACTCCAGCAAATCCTGGCCACCGATCATATCGTCCAGCCAGTGATCGCGACGGTTCTGATCGGTCAGCAAGTCCTGCTCCACGCGAAAAGGCGCGATCGCCGCGGTCGGATCCACCCGTCGCCAGCCCTTGCCGGCCAGATAGACTTCTGTCCAGGCGTGAGCGTCGGATTGCCTGAAGATCCAGTAATCGCCGTAGGGATTGTATTCGCCGCCCTGATAGCCGGCCACCAGCCTTGCCGGGATGCCGGCGGCGCGCACCAGAAATGCAAGCGCACTGGCATAATGTTCGCAAAATCCCCGCCGGCTGCCGAACCAGAAACTGTCGATGATGTCTTCTTCGAGCACGGGCGGTTGCAAGGTGTAATAAAACTCTTCCCGGTTGATGGTCGACAGAATTTCCTCAACGAGCTCCTGATCATTGTCGTGACGGCTCCGCAGATCCCGGGCCCAGTTCCGGGCCCGATCATTGCCGGAACCCGGCAGGGCCAGATTGCGTTCCAGTTCTCCGGGCGAAATGGCGGGATCTGTGACCAGCGAGTTTATCGAGCTTGCCCGGTATTTGAGTTTTTCCCGCACCGGTCGAAGGGTCTGCCAGGTGAGGTCGCCATAGCGGCGGGCGGCGGGCGGCCCCGTCAGGGGTTTCTCGAGCAGAAACAGCCAGCGCTGGCGGTGAGGTTCAAGAGTGACTTCGTAGTTGACCAGCCCTTCTCCCGCCACCACGGGCGGGGCAGAAATGACCGCCTCGTCGCGGCCTGGCCGCCAGGCAAGACCATCAAAATCGGTCATCACCAGGCCCCGCCAATATTGTCCATTGCCGGGCGGTGCACCGTCATCAAAGCTGACCCGGAATGCCACCTCGTCGGACAGGTGCAGGGAAGCAATGTCGCCCGGCGCGATTTGATCTGATATCCCCGATCCCGCGCTTTGCCCCGTCGGCAACCGCCACAGGGGGCCGGGCAGACGCGGGAAGAAGACAAACAACACCATCATCAGCGGTATGGCCAGCAACAATACCGTGCCGGACATCTGCATCATGGACTTGAGGCCCGTCAGGCCGCGCAGACTGTTGACCACCACCAGACAGGCCAGAATGACAAATACCGCCGCCAGCAGATAAGCCCCCATCAACCACGACTGGTTGAACAGGAAACCGGTAACCATCACGAAAAAGGAGACGCTGATGATCAGCAGTGCATCCCGGTAATGACGCGCCTCCAGCAGTTTCAGGCTGAACATGATGGCGACCAGAGAGACGCCCGCTTCGCGACCGCTGATGGTGCCGAAATACAGGAATACCGCCGTCGCGGCGGCAAGGGTCAGAAGCACCAGCAGCCAGCGCGGCGGCAACGGCAGAACCTGGCGGGCGGCGAGCAGTCGCCACATCAGTACCGCGCAGACCGTGAAGCTGATCCAGGACGGCAGATAAAACAACAGGGGCAAGAGTACGACCAACTGGCTCAACAATAACGCCGGAATCACTCCCGGACGGTCAAGACTCAGCAGCGGGTCGCCCGTCACAGGGGAAGCCTGGAAGTCACGCGCCTGATAACCCCTCATGGGTGCAGCGCCAGTGCTTGCAGGCAGCGGGCCAGGTGCTCGTCACCGCGACCCTGATCAATCCGGATACCGGTCAGTTCCAGCCCGTAGACCTGATTGGAACGCTCTGCATGCACCACCAGATAACACAGCCAGGACAAGGCCAGCTCCCGATCCACATGGGCGAAGTCGTCAAGCCGGAACATCCAGCTGCTGCCGGCAGACTCGACAAATTCACGGGAATGCAGGCCCTGCTCTTTCGCGTAGGCTTTCCAGTCGATTTGCCGCTTGCTGTCGCCGGGCCGGTAGCCGCGGTGGCCCCAGTAGTCTTCGACACCGGGACGCTCGCGGCTGTCCCCCTCCCCCTGTCCCACTCGCGCAAGGACCGCATCATCCGGCTGGATGGGGCGGGGGTATACCAGGCAGCGGGCATCGAGTTTTTGCCAGCTGAAAACCCGGAAGGTACCGAAGGGAAAACGACTCGCACAAAGCACCCGGGAAAAGGTCAGCCAACCTCTTTTGGTAGTAGCCTGGGGCACTTCCACCCGGTACTCCGTGCCGGGCTCCATATCGAAATAATGCAGGGCAGCTTTACTGGTACCGACACCGACAGAATAATGCCCGAGCGGTTTCACCGAGCTCAGGCTGACGATAAAGCTGGCGGTTTCACCGGCAAAAACCGGCGAGCAGCCTCCCGCATTCAAAACCAGTCCGGCCAGGTTGCGGAATGTATAGAACATGCTCAGAAAACCTATCGAGATCAGCACAAAGCCGGTCAGGAAGGCCAGGTTGTTCTGGTAGTTGGTTGCTGCAATCAGCACCAGGATGACGATCGCCGCCATCAGGAATCCGTATACGGATGGCAGGATATAGATGTTTTTTTGCTTGAGGACAACTTCGTGACTGCTGACCAGGCGCTGGTCGATCCAGAGATGGAATTTCCGGCGCCAGTAGTTCTTCATGGCTCAGTCGGGGACCCGGGTGGTCTCCAAAAGACTGCGGATCTGCTCCTGGCTGCTGGTCTGGCTGTGACCGGCACTCTGCAGCCGGTGCAGACTGACGGCTTCAAATACCTGCTGCACATCTTCCGGCACCACAAAGCTGCGATCATGCAGCAGTGCCCAGGCTTTGGCCGCCCGGATCAGGGCGATGGCGCCACGGGGTGACAGACCATGCACGAAATGGGCACTGTCCCGGGTTTTCTGCACCATATCCATGACGTATTCCACCAGGGTGTCGCTCACGGTGACTTTTTTGACCTGCCCTTGCAGTGCCAGCAGTTCCCGACGGGACATTACCGGTTCAATATCCTCGAGCAAATCCCGCCGATCCGAACCCTTGAGCAGGGTCTTTTCAAATTCCTGTTGCGGATAGCCCAGTTCAACCCGCAGGAGAAACCGGTCAAGCTGGGACTCGGGCAAGGGGTAGGTACCTATCTGGTGGGCAGGGTTCTGGGTGGCAATGACAAAGAACGGGGTCGGCAACGGCCGGGTCTCACCCTCTATCGTCACCTGGTGTTCTTCCATCGCTTCCAGTAGCGCGCTCTGGGTCTTGGGCGTTGCCCGGTTGACTTCATCGGCCAGCACGAGTTGCGCATAGATCGGACCCGGATGAAACACAAACTTGCCCTGAGAGCGCTCGAAAATGTTGCTGCCCAGGATATCGGCAGGCAGGAGATCAGACGTGAACTGGACGCGCTGGAACTCCAGCCCGAAAACCCGGGCTATCACCTGGGCAAGCGTGGTCTTGCCCATACCGGGCAAATCCTCAATCAGCAGGTGACCACGGGCCAGCAGACAGGCTATCGCCAATCTTGTCTGGGCTTCCTTGCCGAGCACTACCTTGCCGATGGCTTCGATCAGTTGCGCAAGCTGCTGGTTCTGGACAGTGACGAGTTTGTTGGTTGCTTTTATGACGGACATGTTCCGAGTGTACCGGGAACCCGAAGTGGTTGCCAGATTGCCGCAACGGTTAATATCAGACCGATCCAGCGTCCGGATTTGCAAGAATTATCACCACTGCAAATAGCCTCGAACCCCTGCGACAGACTGCTCAGATTTTGACCGGAATCCCGCCGTAATCCATTGACTGTGCTAGATTCATCTCCGTAGCAAGATCATCTCTTTGCCACGCATCCGCTCCGAACAGAAATCACTCTGGCCCGAAAAAATGTCAATTTCGTCACAAACTGACAATTTACGCGCACCGGCGACGCAAAATGTCACCAGATTGCCAATCAGCACACAATAATCCCGCCACGCCCCGGTTTACACTGCAGCCGTGTATAGCAATTGGTCTTTCTGTTGGAGGGACAGGATCATGAAAAAATTTGGACTTTTGACTCTCATCCTGATCGCGGTAACCACCCTGATCGGCGAGATCGGAAACGTCATGGATCAAGTCAGCCTGCATCGGGATGTGGCAATTGCCATTGTATTGACTCTGGCTATGCAACCCATACTCAAGCGTTGGTTCGAATAGTTTACCCCTGGTTTATCGATTATTGCTAAAGGGCCCTTCGGGCCCTCTTTTTTTTCCAAAATTCCTGCTCCCCTGATATAGTCAGAAGACCTGTACTGAAGCGGATTCTCATCAGGGGACTGGATCATGAAGCGACTCTTCTATCTGACCGACACTATCGATAGCACGGAAGGCGTCTCCAACGATATTCATGCTGCCGGGATCGGCGACTGGAATTTCCATGTACTTTCCAGGGACGAAGCCGGCCTCTATACCCACCACGTTCATTCAGCCAACTGGTTCCAGAAATACGACCTGCTACGCAGCGGCATTCGCGGCGGATTGATCGGTGTCGGGATCGGCATTCTGGTCGTCATTATCTTTCAGATCACCGGCATGCTGGGATTCCAGCTACCCCTGATTGGCATGCTGGCCACCATCCTTATCTTTGCCATGTTCAGTGCCTGGGTGGGCGGTCTGGTCGGTATCCAGACGGAAAATTACAAGGTGGCCCGGTTCCATGATGCCCTTGACCAGGGCAAATACCTGATCATGGTAGATATCGATGTCGGACAGGAAGCGAAGATCAAGGAATTGATGGCGCAGCGTCACCCGGAAGCCAAGCCGGTCGGCACCGACACATCCCTCGTCAACCCCTTCGCCAAAAGTACGGCGATCAGCCAATAGGGAACCCACCTTCACCGGTTCCGGTCAAATCCGGAACCGCATCGCAATTTTCCGCGATCCCGGGATCAGGCGGAAAAACTTATGCCAGATTCCGCGCACTCGTGTAACCGTCGACCGACCGTCACGGCAAGACACCCGTTATCAGCGTCGCAGTTTGTATGCAGCAACACTATCACCCTTCGGCAGAATGTCCCCGGATGCCGGTCAATATTCTGGGGGGCGCGCTGCTCCTGATCCTCTCCCTGCCCGCCCTGGCTGACGGCACGCTTGACTGGTCCGCACTGGGCTGGAGTCCGGATGGCAGCCTCAGCCAATCCTATCCGGACCTGGCCGCTCCGGTTGTCACCATTGACGCGACGGTATCCGGGAATACCCCCGCAATGGCCTCCAATACACCGCTGGTCAGCGGGGCAAATCTGGTGATTGCCGCTGACCACATGCTCGTTGGCCAATCTCTGGATATTGAACTGGTTTTTTCCATCCCGCTGGTGGACTTGCAACTGAATATTTACGATATCGATCGTGGGACAACGATGACCTGGATCGACGAGCTCACGATTACAGCGACGGATTTGGACGGTAATGCGGCATTCCCGGTAATAGCTCCGGGTAGCCACTACTCGGTAACCGGGACAAACGACAATGTCGTAACAGGATTAGACACCACCGATTTTACAGCCGTCACGCCTGTTAGTTTTCCGCAAGCTATCAGAAGCGTACAGATCCGTTACGGTAACAACAGTGCGGCAATGGCCAATCCCGCCTATCAGGTTATCGCCATAGGCGATCTGGACTGGCGCAATGAAGCTGATCTGAGTCTGGTCAAGGATGACAGCCAGGTCTTCTATACGCCGGGCGGCAATGCCACCTATACCCTGACGGTGGAAAATGCCGGCCCCAATGCTGCCAACGGCGCTGTCGTCAGCGACACCTTGCCTGCCGGCACCCGCATTGATGGCAACTGGACCTGCCTTGCTTCCGGGGGGGCGAGTTGCATATCCGGCTCGCCCCCCGGCACTGCCACCAGCGGCACGGGCAACATCAACCAGTCGGTGGATATCCCCAGAAACGGCCGGGTCGTTTTTACAATACCCATCACCTTCTCCAGCAATCCGGCGGACTACTGAGCGCCTGCCGCAAGATGAATCCTGGCCCGCCAATCGGTGATGACGGCTCATCTCTGCTACCTTCGGGATTCACCACAGCTCCACCCCGGGATGAAAAAGTAATTCCGGTCACCGATCCGCCCAGAATGCGGATTAACTGCTACACTGCCGCATCAGCCCATGCTATGACCAATGTCTTTCCATGCTCAGAATTTCCAGCAATGTCAGCATTCCGGACTCTGAAATAGAGCTGAGCGCCATCCGCGCCCAGGGCGCCGGCGGACAGAATGTGAACAAGGTGGCAACCGCCATCCATCTCCGCTTTGACATTCACCAGTCATCGCTGCCCGATTTCTACAAGCAGCGGCTGTTGGCGCTCCAGGATCAGAGGATCAGCAAGGACGGCGTCGTGGTCATCAAATCCCAGCAGTATCGAAGTCAGGAAAAGAACCGGGAAAAGGCCCTGACCCGCCTCCGTGAACTCATTTTGCGTGCGATCAAGGTGCAGAAAAAACGTCGTCCTACAAAACCCGGCAAAAAGGCTCACCGCAAACGCCTGGATAACAAGACCCGCCACGGTCAGAAAAAATCCCTCAGAGGAAAAGTGTTGTGAGCGCCGCCAGGACGGAAAAATACCTGTGGCTCTGACCGCGACCATCTACAAGGCCAATTTGCAGATTTCCGATCTGGATCGAAACTATTACGAGAGTCACAACCTGACCCTCGCCAAACACCCGTCCGAGACGAGCGAGCGAATGATGGTCCGCCTCGCCGCTTTCCTGTTTAACGCCAGCGAGAATTTGCAGATATGCAAAGGTCTCAGTGACGATGATGAAGCGGCCCTGTGGGAGAAAGAACTCACGGGAGAAATCAGACTCTGGATTGAGGTCGGCCTGCCGGATGAAAAACGGATCCGCAAAGCCTGCAGTCGCGCCGAGAAAGTAATGGTCTACTGCTATGGCGGCCGCACGGCTGATATCTGGTGGCAACACAACCAACATGCCCTGGCCCGGTATGACAAGTTGTCCGTTATCAATCTTCCGGGCGAGGAAACCCGGGCACTGACCGGTATTGAAGCACGCACCATACACCTTCAGTGTACCCTCCAGGATGGCCAGGCCTGGCTTACGGCCGAAGCCCAGGAACTGCAATTGACGCCCGTCACCTGGAAGCAGGCGACCAGCAAAAATAACTGAAGGGTCGTGCCGACCTGTTTAATTACCGGATTTACCGGGGCAACTTCCCCGGTCAAATTCCGCCAAAGAATAGCAATCCAGGTCTTCGGAAAATTTCATCGGCCCCTGATAGGACTTCCGGATTTTCTCCGTGGTATCGGCTTCCTTGCCCAGCGTGCCGGACATCCTGTGTGAGATCACAAGATGGCTGACCCCGGCTTCGGCGGCAATACTGCCGATAACCGAAGGGGGCATATGCAGTTCCCGCGCACTCCCGGAAGTCCCTTCCGGAATGGCGTTATGGGCAACCAGTATATCGGCACCTTTCGCAAACCCGGTCAGGGCGCCGAACTTGTCGCTGGTGTCGCCGGAAAAAACGATCACGCAACCGGCAGCCTCAACCCGCCAGGCGAGGGCCGCGACCCGACCATGATGGACCGGCACGGCGGATAACTTCACGGCCTCGGACAGCTCGTACTCCGAGGGTTTGCGGGACTCAAGAGGCACGTCAAAAGCCCCCAGGTTATAATTACTGTCGTCACCCGCCATGACAAAGTTTTTCAAGTAACGGTAGGCCCCGTCTTCGTTGAACAACAACCCGACAAATTCCGAAGTCGGCGGCATCATGTCATTGCCCGCCGGTCCATAGATCGGTAAATCATCAGCCCTGTCCAAAAACCAGGAGCCCTTGATAAAGGCCGGCAGATCAGCGCTATGGTCAACGTGTAAATGGCTATAGAGGATCGCCTGCAAATTCTCGAATCGGGCGCCGGCGCGGGCAAAATTCGCGCGGCTGCCGGGGCCGGTATCCACCATGATTGCGGCCTTGTCATCGAGCCATATGAGATAGCTGCTGGAGGCCCGCTCGGCACTGAACTCCGGACCGCCGGAACCCAGCACCTGCAAGACGACCCGATCGCCCTCGCACTGCTGCTCCGCTGCCAGAGCGGCCGTGCCGTTGAGCAGGGAAAAAATGACAAAAGTCCCGATGATTGATCTGATTGTGTTCATTCAACTCACCACCTGGTTGCGTCCATTGTTCTTGGCCTGATACAAATGTTCGTCAGCAATATTGAGCACGCTATCCTTGCTACTGCCAGCGCCCAGCCGGGCCAGACCAAAACTCAGGCTAATCCGGATCCCCGGCGCAATGCTCGACCAGTCTTCATCAATGACGGCCTCGCGAAGTTCGTCACAGATAACAGCCGCTGAGCGGATATCGGTTTCCGGAAAGCATAGCAGAAACTCTTCACCGCCATAGCGGGCCAGCATGTCCGATTTGCGGCAACGCTCCTGCATGATACGCGCCACCCGTTTCAGCACCTCGTCGCCCTTGGCGTGGGAGTAGGTATCGTTAACAGCCTTGAAATGATCTATATCCATCAACGCTACACTGAATGCATGATTGTAACGGTGGGCATTTTCAATTTCCCGATCGAGATAGATCTCGGCATAACGGCGATTGAAAAGTCGGGTAAGACGATCGTGGGTCGCCTGCCGCTCAAGTTCCAGGGATTTTTCCTGCAACTCGCGCGTGCGTTTCGCCACCCGCAGTTCGAGTTGTTGCCGCATGTCCGCCAACTGCTTGAGCACTAGCATGCCTAGGCCCAGCACGATCAGAAGCAGGGTGAATATTACCGGTTCGTTGCGATTAAAAAAGCTCGCGACCAGTATGGCTGCGAGCCCTGATGAGATTTCCACGGCAAGCGCAAAACCGTTCAGCAACCGGTGCCAGTCTCCGTTTCGCGTGCGGATCAAAATGATTATGCCAAGGTCATTGATGACTTCCATGACCACCAGCAGTAGCAACAGAAGTCCGGCAACTTGCCAGTCCAGACTGATCAGCGGTATCGGACCGCCAAGGCTGACGTACAGCAAGCCGCCACCCAGGACCATCATCGACATCAGTCCCGCATTGTGCAGACTGGCCGTTACCACCATGTCCACGGATTCGCCTTTGGCCAGACGGTGCCAGGGATAGACGATAGACGCCAGACCACAAATCCAGGCGGCTTCGATCGGGCCCAGTACCAGAATGGCGGAAACCTGCGCGACCCGATCGAAAGAAACATGACCGATTCCGGGATGGGGAAAGCCGACGGCGATCGTGAACAGGCCAAACAGAAAAAAGAAAATTCGACTGGCCCAAAGATGCGGTTCGGGATCAGCAAGCAGGGTAACCGCGCTCAAGACCCCGAGAGCGGAGAGGAAGATCAACACCGACCAGACCTGGTCCTTACGCCACGACATCCTGCTTGTCATACCTGCGTTCACTGCGTTCACTGCGTCCAACTGGGCAGAAGCGATACTTTACCATACTGGCGCAGGGCGCGATTTCAGACCCGGGGACCGGCTTCCGGCAGGACTGCTCAGGCGGTTTCAAAAAGTACCGGCGCATGGGGTTCGACCAGTAATTCAACATGATCGCCCGGCGCCAGAAGCTCCCGGGAGTTTACCGTCAACCGGTAGCCGTCCAGTTCCACCAGATAACGACAGGAATCCCCCATGAAGGTTTGCTCGATGATGATACCCTTACCGGCTGCATCAGGTCTGAGTCGCAGGCTTTGAGGACGCAATAACCACTCCAGATCCTGCCCTTGCACGAATTCCTGCCGGACGGGCGTCGCATGCTCTCCCAGGGGAGTCGTTATGGTGCCGTTATCCTGCATGGAGACCGGCAGATAGGAGCCCTTGCCGAGAAAGTCCGCGACAAACCGGCTGCGGGGCTGGAAGTAAAGTTCGGCGGCCGTACCGAATTGTTCGATAATCCCGTTGTTCATGACGGCCATGCGATCGGAAAAGGCAAAAGCCTCGTCACGGCTGTGGGTGACAAAGATCGCCGTGACTCCTTGCGCCTTGAATATTCGACGGATGTCCCGGATAAGATCATGGCGTACCTGGGTATCAATATTGGAGAAAGGCTCGTCCAGCAGAATGATGTCGGGCTCCGACGCCATGGCCCGGGCAATGGCAACCCTCTGTTGTTGGCCTCCGGACAACTGATGGGGATAACGATTGCCGAATTCCTGCAAGTGGACCAACTCCAGCATCCGGTCGACCTGGCGGCCGACTTTTGCCTTCGGCCAATGCCGTAATCCGAAAGCGATATTTTTGCGCACGGTCAGATGGGGGAACAGCGCATAGTCCTGAAAGATCATGCCGATATGCCGCTGCTCGGGCGGCAACCAGACATCGTCGCCGGCGACCACCTTGTTGTTGATGGTCATGGTGCCGGCATCAAGGGGCAGCAGACCTGCGATCGCCTTGAGCAAGGTGGTTTTGCCGCAGCCGCTGGCGCCCAGCAGACAGACAATTTCTCCGGAAGAAATCTCCAGAGACAGGTCTTCCAATACCGCCTGCTTGCGGTAATTGCAGGCCAGCCTGTCAATTTTCAATGCAGTGCTCATAGATGCTGCTGCTCCAGTGAGCGGTTGACCAGGATCAGCGGGATCATGCCGACCACCACCAGCAATATTGCCGGCAATGCCGCCAGTTCCAGCCTTTCGTCCGAGGCAAAATTATAGACATAGGTCGCCAGTGTCTCGAAATTGAAGGGCCGCAGCAACAGCGCGGCGTTGAGCTCCTTCATGGACTCGATAAACACCAACAGGGCGCCAATCAGGCAGCCGCGGCGGATGAGCGGCAGATGCACCCTGTACAACATGGCTGCCGTGCCATATCCCAGGGTGCGGGAAGCCATGTCGAGTGACGGCGAAACCTTGCCCAGGCTCGACTCCACGCTGCCGACCGCAATCGCGGAGAAGCGCACCACAAACGCGAACACCAGAGCAATCAGGGTCCCGGAGAACAGCAATCCCGGCCGGCCCCAGCCCAAATATCCCGCCACATCGTTGAGCCAGTGATCGGCGGTGGTCAGACACAGCAACACGCCAATGGCCAACACGGTTCCCGGCACGGCGTATCCCAGCGAAGCCATCCCCATGGGCAGCACGCTGAGACGGCGGTTGACCACGCGTCGGTAGAAAGCCGTGACCAGGGCGATCAGCACCGAGATCACCGCGGCGCTAAGGGCGACCAGCAGACTGTTGAATGTGTAGTCACGAAATTCGCGGGTCCAGCTCGCCAGAAAATAATCGAACGCATAACCGGCCAATTGCAAGAGCGGCAAACCGACTGCAAAAAGCACGAGCGACCAGCACCAGATCAGGGCGAGCCACTTCTTGCCGCCGCGCAGCGGATAACGCATGTTCTCCGGTCGGCGCAGATCTTTCTGAAAGAGCTTCTGGCGGCGACGGCTGTAGCGTTCGGCGCTGATCAGTAAAAATATGGCCACCAGCATGAGCGCGGAAATCTTGGCGGCGGCGGTCAGGCTCGAGTAACCGAGCCAGGTGTCATAGACCGCGGTGGTCAGCGTCTGCACGGCGAAATAGCTCACCGTCCCGAAGTCGCCGAGTGCTTCCATGGCCACCAGCGACAGGGCCACAGCGATAGCCGGCCGCGCCAGGGGCAGCGAAATGCGCCGGAAACTGTCCCAGGGGGAAGCTTTCAACAAGCGGGCAGACTGCAACAAATTGGCGCTCTGCTCTATAAACGCCATGCGCGCCAGCAGGTAAACATAGGGATACAGCACCAGGGACAACACCACAATGGCGCCGCCGAGGGTGCGAATATCCGGGAACCAGTAATCCTGCGGTTGCGACCACTCGAACCAGTCCCGCAACGCGCTTTGTACCGGGCCCGCATAATCCAGCAGATCCGTGTAGATGTAGCCGACGATATAACCGGGAAAGGCCAGCGGCAGGATCAGCAGCCATTCGAGCAGGGCGGCGCCCGGGACCCGGCACATGGCCATCAGCCAGGCGGCCGGCAGACCGAAAATCAACGTCAGGAGTACCACTCCCGCCACCAGTACCAGGGTATTGCCGACATAAGTCGGCAATACGGTGTTCATCAAGTGGGTAAAGAGCTCGTCGGTATCGCCAATCGCCGTATAGAAAATCGCCGCCACCGGCAACACCAACAATACCCCTGCCAGCCAACTGACGACCGCGCCCCCTGAAAACCCGGACTTCATTTACCGGGCGCCCGGGTAATCAACCCGGGTCCTGGTGGTGCCGGCCAATCCGACTCGCTAATCAAAGATCAAAAGCCACTTCGTCCAGCAACTTCGTCGCCGCAGTGTGCAGTTCCGCGATCCGGTCGAGAGATAACTTGTCGGCCCGGAAATCGCCCCAGGACGCGACCATTGCCGAGCGCTCTACGCCGGGTTTGACCGGATATTCAAAGTTGGTTTCGGCATAAATCTGCTGCGCCTTGTCGCTGGCCAGGA
>JASBTO010000097.1 GCA_030148365.1 Kangiellaceae bacterium | reverse complement strand
GCAACTGGAAGACGGCCGGGTAGCTGGATTGGACTACTTTGCCATCGGCATCAACGATCTGGGCCACGACGACGTGTTCGCCGCGATTGACATTGGAGAGGGGAAAAGTCGAGGAGAACTGGCCGTCCGCGACCAGAGTGCCGTCCATCATCAGGCGCAAGCGATGTTCCGGCTGCAGGCGCGGCGACAGAGCGACATTGATGACAATATTGCCGCTGTTTTCCCGGATAACGTCGCCGTCCGCCGGACTGGCGATAGACAGTTCCGAATAGGTAAAGGCCGAAGCCTGCGGGCCACCATTATCAGAAGAGGGGGTCAGGGGAAGGGCTCTGGGGTTTTCAATGGTCCGGGGCTCTTCAATCTCTACGGCTTCGGCATCCTCCCGGGGCTTGTCGGTGTAGACGACGGTGCCGTCCTCGTTGACATAGCGATAAACGGTAACGGAATCAGCCGCTTGAAGCGTGGGTGCCAGGGCCAGCAACAACAGGGGCGCAAGCAGTTTTTTCATGAGTAAAATCAGTTAATTGGCTCCACAATGCTCTATCTTTATCACGAAACGGAAACTTCGACAATAAAAAGCCCGGCGTTTGTCGGGCTAATAGCGGTTGCGTGATATTGGCTTGTAGTTTTTCCGGCGCAGGCCGGAATCCAGCGGTTGAATACCGTGATCCGTTGGAAAGCTGGATTCTGGCCTGCGGCAGAATGACGGGCCTCGGGTAATACTTTTATAGACGGTAGTCCGGGTTGTTGGCCGTGGGATCGGCCGGCCGATGGGCCCCGGCCTTCGCCAGGGAGACGGCATATAGCACATATTGGAGACGGCCTTACAAAGCGCAAACAAAAAAGCCCGGCATGTGTGCCGGGCTTTCCTTACCTGTTTGTACCAAGCCTGCGTTTTTACAAGCTGTAGTACATCTCGAACTCGACCGGATGAGTGGTCATGCGAATGCGAGTGACTTCCGCCATCTTGACCTTGATGTAGGCGTCAATCAGGTCGTCGGAGAAGACGTCGCCTTCTTTGAGGAAGTCGCGATCCTTGTCCAGTTCCGCCAGCGCTTCCTCAAGGGAGGCGGCGACAGTCGGGATGGACAGGGCTTCTTCGGCCGGCAGATCATAGAGATCCTTGTCCATGGCGTCGCCAGGATGGATCTTGTTCTTGATGCCGTCGAGACCGGCCATCATCAGGGCCGTGAAGGCCAGGTAAGGATTGGCCATCGGGTCCGGGAAGCGGACTTCGATACGGCGGGCCTTGGCGCTGGTCACGTAAGGGATCCGAATAGACGCGGAGCGGTTGCGGGCTGAGTAAGCCAGCATGACCGGCGCTTCAAAACCGGGGACCAGACGCTTGTAGCTGTTGGTCGACGGGTTGGTGAAGGCGTTCAGCGCGCGGGCGTGCTTGATGATGCCGCCGATGTAGAACAGCGACTCTTCGGACATGCCGCCGTACTTGTTACCGGCGAAAATCATCTCGCCGTCCTTGGACAGTGACATGTCCACGTGCATGCCGGAGCCATTTTCACCGACGACGGGCTTGGGCATGAAGGTCGCGGTCTTGCCGTAGACGTGGGCGACATTGTGGACCACGTATTTGAGGACCTGCAGTTCGTCCGCCTTCTTGACCAGAGTATTGAAACGGGTCGCGATTTCGTTCTGGTTGGCGGTGGCCACTTCGTGGTGGTGGGCTTCAATGTGCTGTCCCATTTCTTCCAGAACCAGACACATCTGACTGCGGATATCCTGGGAGGAGTCGACCGGCGGTACCGGGAAGTAACCACCTTTGACGCCCGGACGGTGAGCGGTATTGCCGTCTTCCATCTTGTCGCCGGAAGCCCAGGCAGCTTCGGAAGAGTTGAGCTTGTAGAAGGAGCCGCTCATGTCGGTCTTGAAACGGACGTCGTCAAACATAAAGAATTCCGGCTCCGGACCGAAGAAGGCTGTATCGGCGATGCCGGTGGACTTCAGGTCTTCCTCGGCGCGCTTGGCGACGGAGCGGGGGTCCCGATCGTAGCCGGTCATGGTGGCCGGCTCGAGAATGTCACAGCGCAGGTTCAGGGTGTTGTCTTCGAAGAAGGGATCCAGAACCGCAGTGTCGGCGTCGGGCATCAGCACCATGTCGGACTCATTGATACCTTTCCAGCCGGCGATGGAGGAGCCGTCAAACATCTTGCCCTCGGTCAGCATTTCATCATCAACCAGGTTGGCAGGGATGGTGACGTGCTGCTCCTTGCCTTTGGTGTCGGTGAAACGCAGATCGACGAATTTGACTTCGTTTTCATCGATCATCTTCAGAATATTGTCGGCTGACATGTATAACTTCTCCTCAAAAGGACGTAATGAAATTCAATTGCTGGCTATTATAAGGAGCAGCGGATGCCGACCATAGTGGCCAGCAGCGGATTTCTGTATTTCGTTGCACCAAAATGGTGCGACAGCAAACAGTGAGCGGCGGAAGGGCCTTTCCGCCTTTTGCACCGAGCGGATAGTAAAAGCCTCCACCCGTCCGGGTTTCCTTGAGCACTCGCCTGCACCGGCAAACCGGAGTGCTTTGCCAAGCCTTTGCCTGAACAGCCGCCTTGCTGAAGTTGGTTAACGACCCACGAGCCGTCGCAATTGGTGCTGAACACCCTCCAGGATCTATTCTGTGTTTTCGCCGTACCCGGGCGCGTTGAGTCCGGGGATATTGAACCAACACAGCTACGGCATGGCTAATCGCGGTGGCCGGGCTTCAGGGAGAATTCTATGAAAACGCTACAGATTGTCGGGCTGGTCGCGTTTTTCTGGGTTGCGGGCGCCTCGGGGCTGGTCGCAGACGAAGAGGTGGAGATCCGATCCAGGATTGTGGCTTACCAGAACGCGTGGAACGCGGGTGAAGCCAATGCCCTGGCCGCCTTTTATGATGAGCAGGCCGATCGGGCGAACAACAGCGGCAAGTTGTTTCGTAGAAGGGCGGAAATTCGGGAGCATTACCGGAAGGTCTTCGCGCAGTCACCGCCATCAGGTGAGGAGCGCAAGCTGACCTATCACGACATCACTGTCCGGCTTGTATCTGCAGATGCGGCTGTGGTTGATGTCGACTATGAAGTCAGTGGAATTCGGGCGGCGATTGGATTTCCGGTTCAGGGTCGTAACACGGTTTTCATGATTAATCGGGACGGCACCTGGATGCGTGCCGCGCACCGCAACTCGATACCCCTGTCACCCGACTGCCTGAAGCTTTGTGCCGCAAATAGCTTCCTGCCGAAACAGTAGCCCCGCCAATTATTCCGGACCTTGGAACGAAAAGGCTGTTGTCAAAACTTGAAAGCAGCGCTACAAAATTCCAGACTGGACCGGTCGTTGAACAAGGAGAAGACGATGAGCAATATTTTGAAGCAAGCCAAATTATTTTTCGAAGCCTGTGAGACCGGGAAGGGCTGGGAGGGCTGCAAAGCCTACTGTCATCCTGAGGCGACTTTCTCGGCGCAAGCAGGCGTATTGGCCGATATCAATTCCCTTCAGGAGTACACCGAGTGGATGAAGGGATTGCTTACCCCGGTGCCGGACGGTCGTTACGAGTTGCGATGCTTTGCTGCGGATGACGCGCGTAATTGCGTTGCCGCTTATGCCGTGTTTCACGGTACCCACACCGGGCCGGACGGGCCGGTGGAGCCGACGGGCAAGTCCGTCGCAGCCGATTACGTCTACGCGATGCAGTTTGACGGTGACCGGATTCAGCACATGACCAAAATCTGGAACGACACCGTCAGTCTGGAACAGTTGGGCTGGGCCTAGATTTCAGCGCAACGGGACGGCCGGACCGGAGCAGAGACCTGGCCGGGTGCGCAATGGCTTTGGGCGTAACTATTTTTCGACCAGTTCAATAAGCCGGTGGTCCGGATCTGCGAGTATGGCGCGCATCCCGTAGTGAGTCTGCAATTTGGGCGCATGAAGCTTTGCACCCAGGCCTTCGGCGCGGGCAATGGCCGCGTCCAGATCCTTGACCGTAAAGCTGATTTGGGTCGCGCCGGCAGCGTAGTCGGGCTGATTGTCATCGGGAGTGACTGCGTCAATGATTATACTGATACCACTTTCCAGCTCAGCCGTATAAAAGTCCGGCGTTTCGCCGAGTTGCTGCAGGACGAGGGGCACGCCCATCTGCTGGTAGAAGTTCACGGTTTTGTCGAGATCGTGGGCGTAGAAAATGATGCCGTCGAGGTTACTGAGCATCCTGGCTCCTCCTGAGTTAGGTTTTTTGTCTCTGGAAATCCCTGGCATGAATACTGAGTTGCTGCCACCGGATACCCTGTTCCTGAAAATAATGGCTGTGCATCAGCCCGAGTTTCTGCAGGACGCGCAATGAGCCCCGGTTGCAGGACATGGCGCGGCCGACGATGACAGCCAGCCCGAAATCATCAAAGCCAATGGCAAGAGACTGTCGGGCGGCCTCCGTGGCAAGACCTTGGCCCCATTGGTTGCGAATGAGGCGGTATCCGATATCCACTTTACCTGTCTTTGGCAAAACTTTCAGGCCACAAAAGCCGATATAACAGCCGGTGTCTTTCCGATACAGAGACCACCGACCGAAGCCGTGCCGGGCGTAGGGATTGTAAGCGCTCAAAAAACTTTCGGTTTCCTGCACCGAGGCAAAGGGCTGCTCCCCGGTATAGCGCATCACCTCCGGATCGGCGTTCATCCGGTAGAGACCGTCGGCGTCTCTAGCCGACAGGTGAAAAAACTCCAGGCGGGCGGTAGTCGAGACCGGCGCCATGCCGTTCAGTCCTCGTCGCCGACCGTGATAGTAAAGATGATTTCCAGATCCGTTTCCCGGGTATCGGTGACGGTATGACCATTGATCCGGCACCAGGTCGGAATGTCCGACAGGGTACCCGGGTCGGTGCAGGTCACGACCAGGGTGTCCCCCGCGGACAATTCCTTGATCTTGTTCTGGGTGCGGATCACGGGCATCGGACAGAGCAGCCGGCGGGCATCGAGCTGGTGCTCGCTCATACCTGCCACTCGGCCGGGATCTGCTCCGCCGGCAGGGGCGCTACATTCAGGACATAGGAGGTGCCGTTGAAGTTCTCCACCTGTACCTGGACTTCATCAGCGGTGCGGCCGCCGGAGTAACGGGCAGCGATCCGCGCTGCCAGGGCAATATCATCCTTGTCGGCGTCGCCGTCAATCAGGCTCAGGGGACCGCCGTGGCTGAGAATCCGCAGATGGGGGAACTGCTTGCGATAACCTTCGAGAAAGTTGTTTTCGCCTTCCTCGCGGCTGACGATCACCTTGAAATTGGGTTTCGGGCGAATATGGCGACCCACCTTCAATAACATGATGTCGTCGAGTTCGTAGCGGCGCTCACCCCGGGCTTCCCAGAGATCGGCGAGTTTTTTGGAGTAGCTGGCGTCGGTCAGGAAGCAGCAACCGCCGGCGGGCTGGGCGAAGTCTTCAAAACCGAATTTTTTGGCGAGGGCGTACTGGGGTTTGCGGCTGCGACCGGACCAGTCAAACAGCTCGTCGCGGTTCACCCAGCCTTCCCGCTCCGGCAGGGTCGGGATCAGGTTCTTGGCACACAGGGGGCGCAGCAGGCGATCATCGGCGCCGGATTCCCGGGCAATAATCGGCATGGTTTCCTTGCGCTGGGACTTCGGACGCTGGCCGATGACTTCGCCGGTAATAATGAAGTCAAAACCGTTCTCTTCCGCCCAGGCCCAGGCCTGCGCCTGGTTGACCATGAAGATCTTGCAGTCGAGGCAGGGGTTCAGGTGGGCGCCGTAACCGTGCTTCGGGTTGAGAACGATGTCTTTGTATTCTTCGGAAATATCGATGATATGCAGCTTGATGCCCAGCTGCTCTGCGGTCCACAGGGCGTTGTTGCGCTTCTGTTTTTCCTTGTCCTTCTTGCGGATCGCGTGGGTATGGCCTTCGACGCAGAAGCCGGTGTAAAAATTGATGCCTTCGACGTGGACCCCCTGATCCATGACGACCTTGGCGGCGAGCATGGAGTCGAGTCCACCGGAAATCAGGGCGACGGCTTTGCGTTGTTGGGTCATGTGCTGGGGTACTGCTTAAAAAATAGGCAGCGGATTATAGAGGATCTGGGGGGCGGGTACAAAATTCAGGGCCCAATATCGCAAGAAACTATACCCGGGCCGGAATGGGTGAATTGCGACCCGACGAAATCATCCGGGGATCACGGTGTCCAACAGGCCAACGCGGTGACTGCACAAAATTTATGCAGTTTTCCTAGGTTCAGACGCGCTCCTGTATTAGAATGGCGCGTTTTTTTCACCAAATCAGGCCTTTTTCAGTGATTGAGAAGTTACGTAATATTGCAATTATCGCCCACGTTGACCACGGTAAAACCACTTTGGTCGACAAACTCCTGCAGCAGTCCGGCACTCTGGGCGAACGCTCCGCACCGACCGAGCGGGTCATGGACTCCAACGATCTGGAAAAAGAGCGCGGTATTACCATTCTCTCCAAGAATACTTCCATCCTGTGGAATGACTATCGGATCAATATCGTCGACACTCCCGGTCACGCCGACTTTGGTGGTGAGGTCGAGCGGATCATGTCCATGGTCGATTCGGTCCTGCTGCTGGTCGACGCCGTCGAAGGCCCCATGCCCCAGACCCGTTTTGTAACCCAGAAGGCGTTTGCCCAGGGTCTCAAGCCGATTGTTGTGGTCAACAAGATTGACCGTCCTGGCGCCCGTCCTGACTGGGTGATCGATCAGGTCTTCGACCTCTTTGATCGTCTCGGCGCCACCGACGAGCAACTCGACTTCCCGATCATCTACGCCTCCGCCCTGAACGGCTTTGCCTCCGAAGACGACAGTGTTCGTGACGGCGACATGACCCCTCTGTTCAAGGCTATCGTCGAGCACGTGGACGCGCCGGACGTGGATCCGGAAGGTCCCTTCAAGATGCAGATCACCTCCCTCGACTACAACAGCTATGTTGGCGCGATCGGCGTTGGCCGCATTACCCGCGGCAGCGTCAAGCCCAACCAGCAGGTGTCCGTAATTGACCGGGAAGGCAAAATTCGTAACGCCCGAATTGGACTGGTTCTCGGTTATCGGGGACTGGAACGCGACGAAGTTGAAAGCGCTTCCGCCGGCGACATTGTTGCCATCACCGGTATCGACTCGCCGCAGATCTCCGACACCGTGTGCAGCCGGGATCAGGTTGAGGCCATGACTCCTCTGAGCGTTGACGAGCCGACCATTACCATGACCTTCCAGGTCAACAGCTCGCCCTTCGCCGGTCTCGAAGGCAAGTACCTGACGTCCCGCCAGATCCTCGAGCGTCTGCAGCGTGAATTGATCCATAACGTCGCCCTGCGGGTCGAGCAGACCGAAGACGCCGAAAAATTCCGCGTATCCGGTCGCGGCGAACTGCACCTGTCCGTACTGATTGAAACCATGCGCCGCGAAGGCTTCGAGCTGGGCGTATCCCGGCCGGAAGTCATCATGCGCGAAATTGACGGCGAACTGCAGGAGCCCTACGAGCTGCTGACTGTCGACGTCGAGGAAGATCACCAGGGCAAGGTCATGGAAAAGCTCGGTGAGCGTAAAGCCGAACTGCGCGACATGATGCCCGACGGCAAAGGCCGCGTGCGTCTGGATTTCATGATCCCGTCCCGCGGACTGATTGGTTTCCAGACCGAGTTCATGACCGCCACCGCCGGTAGCGGACTGATTTACCACACGTTTGAAGAGTATGGCCCGGCCATTCCCGGCGCACTTGCCCAACGCAAGAACGGCGTCATGATTTCCAATGGCAAAGGCAAGGCTGCCGGCTATGCGCTCTATAACCTGCAGGATCGCGGTCGTCTCTTTATCGGCCACGGTGTACCGGTTTACGAGGGCATGATTGTCGGCATTCACTCCCGCGACAATGATCTCGTCGTCAATGTGCTCAAGGGCAAGCAGCTCACCAACGTGCGGGCTTCCGGTACCGACGAAGCGACCGTGCTGTCGCCGCCGATCCGCATGACCCTGGAGCAGGCGCTGGAATTTGTCGATGATGACGAACTGGTGGAACTGACGCCGGAGAATATCCGTATCCGCAAAAAGTTCCTGCTCGAACACGAGCGCAAGCGGGCGGCCCGGGCCAGTTAATCCGGGTTGGTCTGCAATTCCTGCGGAACTATTTCCGGATCCCGAGTTCCATCAAGGAGTTACCGGATTTAAGGAAAGCACTTGTTTCGAACCTCGACGATTGTACTGATTGGCCTGGTATTGGCTGCCTGCAGCAGCCAGCAGGCCAAACAGTCCGCCAAAATCGCCCAGGCCCTGATGGGTTATACCCCCCCGCCCCAGGAAGTCTCCGTCCTGGACGAACTGCGCGCAGAATACAAAAAATGCGTGCAGCTCGAAGGCGATCCCGACTGCGCCCAGAAAGCCTATGATCGGGTGCGGGATATCAAAGGGCTGGATCCCAAACCCCTGCCGAAAGGCCACGTAATCATTACCCGGGAAGACGAAGACGCCGCCGCTGACGGCGATGGTGACTAGCCTCGATGATCGCATTACTGCAAAGAGTCACCGAAGCCTCGGTGACTATCGATGGCGGGACTGTCGGCGCGATTGACCAGGGTATTCTCGCCCTGATTGGCGTACAGCCGGCCGACACCCCCGAAACCGCCGACAGGTTGCTCGACAAACTGCTGCATTACCGGGTCTTTGCGGATACCGAGGGCAGGATGAACCTGAATGTGCAGGAAGTGGAAGGCGGCCTGTTACTCGTACCCCAGTTCACCCTCGCCGCGGATACCCGGAAAGGCCTGCGACCGGGGTTTTCCACCGCAGCGCCGCCGGAGCAGGGTGAGAGCCTGTTTCGCTATTTTGAAAAGGCCGCGCGGGCACGCCACAAACAGATCGCCAGCGGCAGATTCGGCGCCGACATGCAGGTCTCCCTTACCAATGACGGGCCGGTCACCTTCTGGCTAGAAGTCAGTTAGAGGTTGCTCTTCGGAAACGCTGGATGCTTCGACCAGTTGTTTGAGACTGTCCAGATTCTGCTGGTTGATCTCGTCTATCTTCGGCCCTGACAGGGTCAGCATGGCATTCTTCCACAGGTTCTTGCCGCGAAATTCCTGCTCCATGGTGATCAGGGTCTTGCCGTTCTGTTCGGTAAAGCGGGTATCACTGTAGCCCGTCATCCAGTCGGTGTCGTAATCGAAGGCAAAATGCTCTCCCGCTTCGAAGGCGGTTACCGTTTCCAGCATTTCCATCTCGCCGCCGGACTCGTCCTCAAAGACCAGCTTCCAGCGGCTGCCAACTTCGTTGGGCGCGCCGCTCAGATTCTCGACGCGCTTGAACATGTACAGCCAGCGGTCCAGCAGGGCGGGATTGTTCATGACCGCAAACGCCTGCTCCGGCTTCGCATCCACGGTGACCTCCGCCCGACTGGTATGCACGGGATTGAGCCAGCCAATAAGCACGAAAGCGACAAAAACCGTTGCGAGCACGATTAACAGCCATTTCAGAAATTTCATAACCACTCCCTGATGGTGTGCATTTTTTGATAGTAGCCGAAATCGGTGGAAATGCTAAGGGGGGTGGCTTTCATTCCCCTCCTTCCCGCGAACGCGGGAACTCATCTCACCGGCGGTGCGGAGTTCGGCATGGGTCCCCGCGTCCGCGAGGACGACTGAGAAGGCTGGGTCATTCCCGTGAACGGAGGACGACGCCTAGAGAATCGTGTCCCATAGATCCAGCCAGTCAGGATTACCTTCCTCGATCAATTCGATTTTCCACTT
>JASBTO010000086.1 GCA_030148365.1 Kangiellaceae bacterium | reverse complement strand
AGTAGTTTTCGGCTTCTTCTTGCCGGGCAGGGATCTTGTCGAGGGCGTCGGCGATGTTCCCCATCATCCGGTAATCGGTGGGTGACAGGTCCAGACCCTTCGTGAACATGTGGGCAGCTTTATCGAATTGGTGATCGTAATAGAACATGATGCCGGCGTTGGAGTAGGCGCTCGGATCCGGCTGTTTCTGTGTTGCTTCATTGTAGGCTATGGCCGCCCGGGAAAAATCTCCCAGATAATAATAGGCGACACCCAAATTGTTTTTTACCGCGGCACTGTCCGGCTCCAGGGTCGAAGCCCTGATAAATTGTTCCAGGGCGCGCTGGTAGTCCCCGCGAACAAGATAAAGCCGTCCCAGATCATTGAAGGATTCCCAATAGCCGGGTTGTTGCCGGATCGCACGCTGCAGGAAGCTCTCCGTTAAATCGAAGTCCTCCATTGCCAGATAGACTTTGGCCATCGTCAGTAAAGCTTCAAGGTGGTCGCGGTCACGGGCGAGTACGCTTTGCAATTGCACCAGTGCGGCCTGATGCTTGCCCTGTGCCAAATAATAGCTGGCCAAACCGACGTTGGCTTCATTGGAGGTCGGTTCCTGTTGTACGGCTAGCTGGCAATGTATTTTGGCAGTGTCTATCAGCTCGGTATCAAGAGTTTTTCGAAACCGGTTCAGATAGGTGCGGCACAAGCCAGCGATGGCACGGGTAAAGCCGGGGTCCAGTTTTAATGCCCGGGTGAAAAAATGCTCGGCTTGCTCGAGAGTTTCTTTCGAAGCGGGTTTGCGCAGGTAGCTGTTGGCTTTCAGAAACAGTTCCATGGCGGAAGTATTGGCGGTGTAAGCACGGGCCAGGCCTTCACTGTCAATCCTGACAGGGATATCGAGAGTCTTCAAAAGCCGGGAAGATATTTTCTCTTCCAGTTCCAGAAAGTCTTTTCCAGACCAGGTAAAGGCATCGGACCACACCTGATAGCCGTCCTCGGCATTGACCAGTCGTACGATCACCCTCAGTCGGTCGTCATTTTTCCGGACGCTGCCTTCGAGCAGCATGTTGACTTCAAGGAGGTCACCGATAGCCATAGCGTCCAGCTGACGATCCTTGAGAGCGAATACCGAGGACGCTGCGGCAACCCGCAACTGATCATGGGCGGAGAGTACGTGGATTAATTCGTCAGCGATGCCATCGCCGATATAGTCATTGCCTGGATCGCCACTCAGATTGGCAAAAGGCATGACCGCGATGGCCGGTATGGTTTGGGTGTCGATAATTCCGGCAAATTTGTCCATGTACCAGTAATAGCCGCTCGCCAGAATGATCAGCAACAAAGCACCCGTTAAAACGCGGATTGGCCGGGAGAGGCGCTGGTTTCCGGTTGCTGCCGTTGGCCCTGCCAGGCGGGTCAGGGTGCCCAACAAGTCCATTTCATCGGGGCTCAACAGATAGCAGGGCAAATGCTCATGGGTTGTCACGCCGGCATGCAGCCGGTCGAGGTGGGGTGCCATGCCGGGATGTCGGGCGAGTTGCCGCCAGAAATTTTCCGAGACGACTACCCCGCCGGGAAGGGCGACGGGCTCCAGATGGAAGGATTCATTGATGGCTTCGCCGGCAATATGGTCACCGTCGCGGATACAGGCGCCATGGGTCAAAGCAATCCGGACCGTAAGATCGCCCTCGGGGCCGAGTACCCGCTGAATGGCGAGTGCGCAGCCGAGGGCCACCACTTCGTCCTCGAACACACAAATCAGGGTATCCGTCATTTGTTGCACGTGCAATCCGCCCCAGGATTTCATGCGCGGGCGGATGATGGCGCTTGCATAGTTAAGCAGGTTTTCCGCTTCGCCTTCATGGTGGTTTTTCAATTCCTGGTAGCCCACGACGTCGGCGCACAGCAGGGCAACATTTCGAGGTTCACTGGTATCGAGAACGTCATCGAGCAACTCTTCGGAGTCGCCGGTCTCGACCACCCCACCGGGTATCAGATCGAAAACCCAGCTCAAAATAATGATCGCCGGGAAGCCCAGAAACAGGAGAATGAAAATGACTTTCATGACCCAGGCGGGTAGTTCAAAGGCGTCGACAGTAACGTCGGCGAGCTGGATAAGGAGCCAGGAAGCGGCGGCATAGGCCACGCCGACTTGCACGACTTTTCTTTTGCCGAGTTCTCTCAGGAAGGCTTTCCACCGGATATGGAAAACAGATGAAGGCATGACCGCTGTCCCTGTTGGCCGGCGCCGCGACCGGTTGCAATGGAAAGTAATGCGCATTGCCTCGCCGACTGCCAGGTCGGGAGCTTTTTACGGCCGGTGTTTGCCGGCTGAAAGCGCAATACTGTCTGTTGACAGTGTAGCATCTGTCGGAGTGGCGGGCTCACGGAGGCCCCGACCTGCAGCAGGTTACAGGTATGCAGAAGCGGGCCGGCAGATGCTACCGAGCTTCAAGTATCTTTCTGCATTCGAAGCAACAGGATCTGGCCCGGCGCATACCGGGCCAGACAGAGGTCATCTCTCGATGATGATTACAGGTTTTTTGCGACAAGCGGTTTGGGGCCGGTCATTGGAAATGGAATAGGAACATTCCATGCGACTGGCTCCGCCCATGTCACTGGTGGTTTTCACTTCGGCACCTTGCGCGCCACCCATCACAGGCTCCGAGGCTGTATTGGGTTGCGAGGGGTCCGCCAGCAGATTGCAGCCAGTATCGAAATTGACGGTGAATGCCGGCCCGGAACTGACAAAATAGAAGGCGGTGCCGGGTTTCGAGACAGCCTTGTACGGGGTCAATGTTCTCCGGGTGCCGGCGGCATTCTCGTCCACGGTAACCAGGTTGGTTTTGATTTCAGTATCGCAGTCGACCATGGGCATGGGTTTTGCCGCCGTTTCAGGCTCGGGCACGGTCGCATCGGTTGGCGCTTCGTCCGTTACCAGGGGACCCTGCTCCTGCTCTTCTTCCCCGGCCTGCTCTGTCGCACAGGCGCTGGTAAAAAGGCACAGGGCCGCGAGTAAACCGGTCAGGCGGAAGATGGGGCTGGTAGGTGAATGGAATTTCATGAATTGTCTCCTTGTCACTATTGACGAAAATTCGCCCGGACCGGTTCAGGAATATCCGGGAGAACGCTTAGCAGCTCATACGAATAACCATTGTCGATGGCTTGATTAAAGGACTCGAGGGCCAGTCGGGTTTGCTGCTTTTCCAGGTACATCATACCTTGCTGGATGAGCACATCGGGATCTTGTGGCGCCTGGGCGATTGCCCGGTCCAGGATTTGCGCCGCTTCGGTCGCGTCGCCGGCTCTTAGCAGGTACCACGACAGGCTGGTCAACTCTTCGACATCGGGGGCTTTGAGCAACATGGATTTTCGCGCGCGCTCGATTGCTTTGGCATACGCCCCCTGCGCCTGCCGGGTCTTGCCCGGGATCCGGAAATAGGCGTCAGCCAGATTACCCCAGAGGCGGGCATCATCCGGCGCCAGCTGCAGCGCTTCCAGGTAAAGATTGACCGCCTTGTCATAGTTGCCCAGATAGTAATGCATGGCGCCGGAGTTTGAATAGCCGCCCCGGGTTGGTGCAATCGCAACCGCCTTGTCAAAGGCGGCGGCGGCCCCGGCGAAATCATAGGTGGAAAGCAGAACGGCACCGAGATTCGTGTAGGGATTGGCACTGTCCGGTTCAAGTTGAACTGCTTTCCGGAAGCTGTCGAGAGCGAGCTGGTAATCACCGGTTCGATAATAGTGCCGGCCCAGGTAGTAGTGGGTTTCCCAGTGGCCGGGGTCAAGGCTGCGGGCTTCGCTAAAATTCTGCAAGGCTTCCTGGGGGCGGTTCTGCAGCGACTGCAACTCCCCGAGCAGCATGCGGGCCCGGGCGTTGTAGCGGTCGTTCTGCAGGGCTTGCTCCGCATAATGCCGGGCCCGCTCATAGCGGCTGGCTTCCAGATAAAATTCCGTCAGGGACAGTAGTCCGTCGATAGCGTTGCTGGCCCTGGTTTCAATCCGCTGGCACTGGGATTCCGCGGTTTTGAATCGGGTGTCCGATGCCGTGATCTGGTATCTCGCCAGATAGACTTCACAGAGTCCGGCTTCTGCTTCCAGAAAATTTGCGTCCATCAGCAGTGCATCCTGAAAGCGTTGCTCCGCCTGGGCCAGACTTTCCATGGTAGCCGGTTTGCGCAGGATTTCCTGGCCTTTGAGAAATATCTCCATGGCTTTGGGGTCTCGGGTCGGCGTATCGGCGAGCAATCGGGAGGGCACTTCTCCTGACGGGATCTGCAAGTGGGCAAGGGTCTTGCGGGCGATTTCTTCCCGGGTTCTGAAAAACTCTTCGAGCGACAGGTCATAGGTCTGACTCCAGATAGCGTTATTTTTTTCGATATCGAACAAGCGCACCAGTACCCGCATCCGATCCCGGTCCTTGCGGACGCTGCCCTCGAGGAAAAAGTCGACACCGAGTCGTTCGCCGAGCTCTTCCGCATTGTAGGATTTTCCTTGCAGGGCGTAGGTGGAAGTGCGCGACGCTACCCTCAGTGAGGGAATGCGACTGGTCAGATTGATAAGTTCGTCGGTAAGGCCGTCAGAAAGGTACGCGAGAGATGCGTCGCCGGTGACATTGGCAAAGGGCAGGATCGCCAGGGACGGGACTTCCTCGAAATTAATCAGTTCGGAAAAGTAATCCTTGTAAAAATAGAAGCCGCCAGTCAGAAACAGCACCAGCGCCAGACTTGTCAGCAGTTTGGCCCGGCGCGGCAAATGGCTGGTGGCAGGGGGGACCGGTGGTGGATGCGCAGTCACGAGGCATTCGCCGGCATGTCTGACAGCAGCTGGATCGAGAGTAAAACCGGAGGGCGTGCCAGGCGCTTCTGAAGAAACCTGCCGCCAATCCGCACCTGCAGATCGGGGGTCATTTTTATCGAGCTGCGAGCGGAAGCTTTCCGACACGACAATGCCGCCAGGCTCGGCAACAGCGCCAAGGTGCAGGCACTCGTTGACACTGTCACCGGCGACCAGGTTACCGTCCCGAACACAATCCCCGTAGTGCAAAGATATCCGGATACTCAGGTCGCCGGAATGCTGAAGTTTATGTTGGACCTGCAGCGCGCAGGACAGCGCCTGCTCTGGCGACCGGAAAGTGCTGATGATGCTGTCGCCCAGGGTTTTGACGAATTCGCCTTCGCAGTTGGCGAGCAGTGGCCGTATGGACGCGTAAGTATAATTGAGAAGGTTTTCCGCTTCGCCTGAATGACTGGCTTTGACGGCTTCATAGCCGACAATTTCGGCACATAACAGGCACAAGGTGCCGGTACCCTGTGTATCGGTCGAATCCGTAACCAGATTTCGGGGTTCAGACGACGCCGTCAACCCCCGGGGGCCAAGATCAAATACCCAGGTGAGGATGATGATGATCGGAAACCCGAGGAACAGAATGACAAAAGCAAGCTTCAGGAGCCAGAGCGGCAGGTCAAATGCGTCAACTGCCGTGTCCGCGACCTGGATCAGCAGCCAGGAAACCCCCGCATAGGCAAGAGCCACCTGTACTACCCGGCGCTTGCCGAGTTCACGGAAAAAAGCAGACCAGCGAATGTGGCTACGGTGAGACA
The DNA here is from genome assembly GCA_030148365.1 of Kangiellaceae bacterium. GTDB lineage: Bacteria > Pseudomonadota > Gammaproteobacteria > Enterobacterales > Kangiellaceae > JASBTO01. Next base: position 4,995 of record JASBTO010000086.1, on the reverse strand, counting down.
CGGGCTGAACGGCGTCCCGGTGAGGGCGCGAGGTTTTGCAATCCTGTGAGATTGTGGTGCGCCATAGTCCCATCCCTGATCCCGGATACCTTGAGGTGCAGGTATCGATAGCGCGCAAGCTGGTCGACTTTTCCCGCCTGTCGGAATTTTGCAGAGTGCAAAGCCGGCGGATTCGAGTGACGACCTTGACCCGGATTATATCATTTTGAAATTACGGAAGAAATCTGCACCGACCGCAGTCTGCAAGGTCCGTCAGGCGGCACCCGCGAATGGCGATTGGGGAGCAGCGGTTAGCGGTTTCAGGGGCAGGTCGCTGAAAATATAATCGACGCCCTGCGCCCAGAGTCGATCGGCCCTGGCCTGATCGTTGACGGTAAAAACACCCAGCCAGAGTTGCTCGGCCTTGACGGCGCGGATCAGGCTTTTGCTGATCCGCGCCCGGTGAATATGCAGCGCCTTGCAGTCGAGCTTTTTCAGCCGCGCCATGAGAGACCTTGTTCGCCAGACTGGCATGTCTCTTGCCAGCGCGCGGTGGACTCCGGGCATCAGAGCCTGGAGTTCGGCAAGTATGTCGGCATCGAAACTGGAAAACAGCAGCGGTGATCCGGCACCGGCGTAGCCGCTGGTGGCAACTGTGGCGGCAAGGGCCTCGCAGAGCGCAACCCGTCGATGTGGTTCGGGCTTTACTTCAATGTTGACGCCCAGACTCTGCGAGCTGCAATAAGCCAGGACCTGCGCAAGGTCCGGAAGCCGTTCACCGGTGTATTGAGGGCCAAACCAGCTGCCGGCATCCAGGGTTGAAAGGACTTGGCTGTCGGTCTCGCCAACAAGGCCGGTGCCCGTGGTGGTCCGGCCCAGACGGGCATCGTGAATAACCGCAAGTTGATTGTCTCGCGTCAGGTGAACATCAAACTCCACCCAGGCGATACCGTGTTCGACGACCTTGGCGAATCCGGCCATGGTGTTTTCCGGCGCCAGGCGGGCCAGTCCGCGATGTCCGATCAGGGGGGAGGGCTGCATCGGCTTCCTTGCAGGGAATTTTTTGTATTGTGCCTCAATCAATCCCTGTCACCAAGGCAAAAAAAGGCGCCGGGAAGGCGCCTTTGGATGTTTCAGTTGATTCAGGACGGGGCCTGCAGATCCTCGATGATGGCGGCGAGGAAGCGCGCGGCCTCGCCACCGGTGCAGGCCCGGTGGTCAAAGGACAGCGACAGGGGCAACATGCGGTGGGACTCGATGCCTTTCGCGGTCAGTTGCAGCTCGTTGCGGAACCGGCCCGTTCCCAGAATGGCAACCTGCGGCGGCGAAACCACGGGCGTTCCGTAGCGTCCGGCTATGGAGCCATAGTTGGACAGGGTGATGGTCGCGCCCATCTGGTCATCCTGCTTCAGGGATTTGCTCTTGATCTTGTCTCGCAACTCCTGAACGCGGCCGCGGACTTCCCCGGCGTTCATCCTGTCAGCACCATGGACGACCGGTACGTACAGGCCGTCGGCGGAATCGATGGCGATTCCGACGTGGACCTGGGGATGCAGCAGTCGCTCCATCTTGTCACCGTCGAACCAGGCATTCAGGGCCGGCACGGCTTTCGCGCCGGCGACCAGCGCCCGCACGTAACGGGCCAGGGAATCCTCACCCTTGCGCCAGGCACTGATATCCGCATCCTCCACGAGGGTCGTGGGCACCACGTTGGCGTGGGAGTTGGCCATGGCCATCGCCATCGCCCGGCGAACACCCCGTACCGCTTCCGGTTGAACCTCGACACTGACGCTGGGCAGGCCGCTGTCGCCGGTCCGCGCCCGGGTCCGGGTCGGCGCGCTGGCGCCGCCATTGGAGGCTTTCTGCACGTCATCCCGGGTAATGGAACCTTTTTTGCCGGTGGCCTGGCAACGGCCCAGATCGACGTCCAGTTTCCGCGCCAGGGCGCGCACAGCCGGAGAAGCCCGGTAGGCGAGTGGGTTGTCCGTGGCGGTGCCGGTATCGGCAGAGTCGGTCGGTGCCGCAGCAACGCTGTCCTCGGATGCGCCGGAGGCGGCAGCGGTGCGGACGTCTGACTGGGTGATTTTTCCCTCGGGGCCCGTACCTTTGACACGGGTCAAATCCACTTTCAGTTTGCGGGCCAGCGCCTTGACAACGGCGTTGGCAGATTCCGCGACTATCTGATCGCCTACCTGCACGGAGCCGACCACGGTGCCAGCATCGGCCGGCTTGGCGTCGCTGTCGTCCTGCGGCTCTGCATCAGAGCTTCCGGCGCCCGCTACGTCGCCAAATTCCACCAGCGGTGCGCCAACGGTGATTACATCGCCAGCCTGCCCGTGTAGCCGGGCAATGGTGCCGGCATAGGGGGAGGGGACTTCGACCACGGCTTTGGCGGTTTCCATCTCGACCATGGGTTGATCGACCTTGACGGTGTCGCCCTGATCCACCAGCCAGCGAACGATTTCCGCGTCCGGCAAGCCTTCACCGAGATCCGGCAATTTGAAGACCTGGCTGCCGGCCATGGCGGCTTTTGGCGATATCGGTTTGGCTCTCGCCGGTTTCTCGTCCGCTTTCTGCTCCGGGGCGGTTGGCGATTCGGCGCCGTCAAACTCGACCAGCGCGGCACCGACCGGAATGACGTCACCAGCCTGGCCATTCAGTTTGCTGATGCGGCCGTTAAAGGGAGAAGGTACTTCAACCACGGCCTTGGCCGTTTCCATCTCCACCATCGGCTGATCGACCTTGACGGTGTCGCCTTCCTTGACCAGCCAGCGGACAATTTCGGCGTCCGGCAGGCCTTCTCCTAAATCGGGGAGGTTAAAGACTTTCATTGGTACTCCATCAGGTTGCGCGCTTCCTCAAGGATGCGATCCACGGTCGGTAGATATTGTTTTTCCAGCTTGTAGTAAGGCATCACCGTATCATAACCGGAAACCCGGCCAATCGGCGCGAGCAGGTGCATCAGACCCTTCTCGGCAATCTCCGCGGCAATTTCCGATCCCAGGGCGCCGGATTTGGGCGCTTCCTGGACAATCATGGCCCGACCGGTCTTGGCTACTGATTCAAGAATGGTGTCCATATCAATGGGACTGACCGTCGCGACGTCGATGACTTCTGCGCTGATCCCGCCCTCGGCCAGCTTGTCGGCGGCCTGCAGGGTTTCGTGCATCATGGCGCCCCAGCTGATCAGGGTGATATCGGTACCCTCACGATCGACAAAACAGGCTTCCAGCGGGTAGGCCTCGCCGTTGTCTTCGACTTCGTGTTTGACGATCCGGTAGACCCGTTTGGGCTCGAGGAAAATGACCGGATCCGGGTCCCGGATGGCGGCGAGCATCAGGCCGTAGGCCCGGGACGGATTGGACGGGACCACGACTTTCAGGCCGGGAATATGGGCAAACAGAGCCTCGGTTGATTCCGAATGATGCTCCGGTGCGTGGATGCCACCGCCGAAAGGCGCCCGGATCACCATGGGCAGGGTGATGCGCCCGCGGGTGCGGTGGCGCATGCGTGCGCCATGGCAAAACAGCTGGTCGACAGCCGGAAAGATAAAGCCCATGAACTGGATTTCGGCAACCGGCTTCATGCCCTGGGCGGCCATGCCGATGGCGAGGCCGGCGATCATGGATTCCGCGAGCGGGGTATCGATGACCCGATCCTTGCCGAACTTGTCCTGCAGGCCGGCGGTCGCGCGGAATACACCGCCGTTAACGCCGACATCTTCCCCGAGCAGGACCACTTCTTCGTCCTGCTTCATTTCGTGTTCAAGAGCCATGGTGACGGCTTCAATGAGAGTAATCGCCGGCATTACTGGGCTCCTCTTTTGATGGCGGCTTGCCGCTGTTGCCGGACGCTGTCGGGCAACTCCGCATAAAGATTGTCAAACATGGCTTCCGGCGGCGGCACGGGAGTGTTGCGATAGTTTTCCACGGCCTGTTCGATTTCCGCGGCCAGTTCCTCTTTCAGTTTGTCCTCGTCCTTGTCCGACCAGGCTTTCTGGCTTTCGAGATATTTGCGCAAGCGCAGCACCGGCTCTTCCTGCCAGCCTTTCTCGACTTCTTCCTTGTCCCGGTAACGGGACGCGTCATCGGCAGTGGTGTGATCACAAAGGCGGTAGGAAACCGCTTCAATCAGGGTCGCGCCGCCGCCGTTACGGGCCTTGTCCAGCGCGTAGTCGGAGACTTCGCGCATGGCGATGATGTCATTGCCGTCGACCTGGATACCTTCGATACCCGCGGAGATGGCTTTCTGGGCGTAGGTGTCACAAGCGGTCTGGATTTCCGAGGGCACGGAAATGGCCCACTTGTTGTTGTTGATGACGAAGACCACGCCGAGATTCCAGATGCCGGCGACATTGATGCCTTCATAGAAGTCGCCTTCGGAGGTGCCACCTTCGCCGATTTCGGTGACGACGGCCCGTTTCTGGCCGCGCATCTTGATGGCCGTGGCCACGCCGGTCGCATGCAGGCACTGGTTGGCGATAGGCACGCAGATGGGAAAGTCTTCCCGGGCGACGGAGTAATCACTGCCGGCCTCGTTGCCGCCCCAGTACAGCAGGATTTCTTCCATGGTGACGCCATGTTTGAGCAGGCCGCCGGTGCTGCGGTAGTAAGGGATCAAGACATCCTCTTTGGTCATCACCGAACCATAACCGATGCCGATAGCTTCCTGACCGAGGGAGGCGGGGTAGGTACCCATATTGCCGGTTCTTTGCAGTGCATAAGCTTTGGCATCGAATACCCGCAACCGCATCATGTCTGCATAAAGGGAGCGGAGCAGTTCGGTATCCTTGGCAAAATCCGGCAGCTTTTTGCTGACGGGCTTACCATTGGCGTCCAGAAACTGGCGATGTTTGATCTCAAACGAGGCGACAGTCGTCAAGGGTCTTTCCTCCTGGTCGGGGGATTATCAGGCCGCAGTCCGGGCATTGACCAACCGGCGAAATGCGGGCGGGTAGCGGGCGGGCGGCGTAAAAAAAATTGCGGCGCCGATCATACGGCGAACCGCGGCTTTTGT
>JASBTO010000085.1 GCA_030148365.1 Kangiellaceae bacterium | reverse complement strand
TTGTTATCGGCGGCCAGGACCCATTGACTCGCCAGCAGCAGACAGACACCCAGCATTCGCATCATGATGTCAGCGGACTCCTTGTGATTGGAAGCGTCGCACGATCCGCCGGATGCTCGAGATGCCATTGGCATATCCGGCCAACTTATCGCGCAATTGCAGACGCCAGCCTGCCACGGACCCGAGGTTTTCGTCTACGTGAATTTCAACTCATTGATATTTAGTAATATATTTTTCATGGCGAAACATGGAATGATTTTTGTATATTTATTTGTATCCGGTGAAAAACCAAACTGACGGTTTTCAGAAAAACGAGGTGGATATGTCTGTAATTATGAATTTGCTGTGGGCGGTGCTTGGGGGAATAGTAGTCTTCGCGTTCTACATGCTCGGGGGTATTGCCCTGTGCTTCACCATTATCGGCATTCCCTGGGGTTTCCAGTGCTTCAAGATGGGGATCTTCGCCCTGTTTCCCTTCGGCTCTGAAACCCGCATGCGTCAGGCGCCGGACAATACCGAATTGCTGAATGTCATTCTGAATGTGATCTGGCTGGTGTTTGGCGGTCTGCAACTGGTCATTCTGCATTTTATTCTGGGTGTCCTGCTGTGCGTGACCATTATCGGCATTCCCTTCGGCATCCAGCATTTCAAAATGGTCAAACTCGGCTTCATGCCCTTCGGCCGGGAGGTCATTGATCTACCTGCCTGACTCTCCTGCCTCGCCTGTCGCCATTCCTGGCTGACCGGCGAGGCTGTTCTACCGCACCACCATTGCCCTTCCCGCCGGACTTGTATCAATTTCTGCTGCCGGTTTCCGCCGGTCACCCACGCCTTCAGCTCTGCCGATCCCGGGAAGGGCTCGCGGGGTTGGACAGATCCTGCGCATTTCCCCATAATGATTTGCGATACCGGACGTCGGACGATGCCGGAAAAATAACAGAGCAACAGGGAGTCTCTTTTTTCAATGACCCGTTTCGCAGGCATCCTGGGCGACCATGCACGGCCAGAAACCATTGAGATGCAAGATTGCTCTCCCCTTGAAGCCGGCAGCAAGGGTCGCCTGTATATCGAGGACAGCGAACGTATCATCCTGCGTCACAGCGACACAGGGACCTTGCTGTTGGCTGGCCGGCCGCGACCAGGAAATGATCCGGACCGCTCCGCCGGTGCTGTCGCAGAGCAATTGCTCGCCGGCCTCGACCGCGACCAGACCGAAGTTCTTGATAATCTAGAAGGCGCCTTTGCCCTCGCCTGGGTGGGCCCGGATCGGATGTTGCTCGCCAGCGACAGCTTTAACCAGATCCCGCTGTACTTTGCCGCGACACCCCGCGGCTTTGTGTTTGCGTCCCATACCCGGGACTTGCTTGCGCTGGCGCCGGACTGCCGGGAATTAAATCCCGATGCCCTGTACGCTTACATCTACTTCCACATGATCCCCGCGCCGCTCACCATCTACAAAAATGTGTGCAAGTTGAAGCCGCGCCAGATCACCACTTTCAGTCACGGTGAGGTCCGTCACCGGTACCGGCCTTTTGCCGACTTCGTCGGCGAAGATGCACCCTTGCCGCCCGGTGCCCTTGAGCAACTGATCCCGCGACTGCAGGAAGCGACCCGTCTCGAGATCCGGGACGATCCGGAATCAGCGGGCGCGTTTCTCAGCGGCGGCCTGGACAGCTCGACCCTGACCGGCGTCCTCGCCAATCTGCAGGACCGCAAGACACCGGCGTTTTCTATCGGTTTCGATCAGGAAGGTTATGACGAAATGGCCTATGCCGAGACCACGGCCCGTCATTTCGACTGTGAACATATCAAGCTCTATGTCACCCCGGAGCAGGTCCTCGACGGCATCCCCATGGCCGCCAGCCAGTTCAACGAACCTTTCGGGAATTCGTCGGCCATTCCGGCCTATTACTGCGCGCAACTGGCCAGACAACATGGCGTCAATCATCTGGTTGCCGGTGACGGCGGCGACGAGTTATTCGGTGGCAATACCCGCTATCTGGATCAGCAGACCTATCACTATTTTCATCGGCTGCCCGGACCGCTTCAGCACTTGCTGGCGGGCATACTGGGCAGCAAGCCCCTCAGCAGCAGTGAGCAGAGCCTGATCCGCAAAGCCCGTAACTACGTATCCCGGGCCCGCATGCCCCTGCCGGATCGCACCCAGGTCTACAATTTCCTGAACCAGACCCCGGCTTCAGAGGTGTTCTCTCCCGCATTGCTGGAGCAGGCCAATGACAAGCTGCCGCTGGAAATGTTGCGAGGCACTTTCCGGGACGCACGGGCCGACAACGATCTGGATCGTATGTTGTACCTCGACTGGAAATTCACCCTGGCCGACAATGATCTGGTCAAGGTCAGCAGCATGTGCGATCTGGCTGACATGGAGGTCAGCTTCCCGATGCTGGACGACGAACTGCTGCGCTTTTCCCAGACCATTCCAGCCCGGGAAAAGATCCGCGCCCGGCGACTGCGTCACTATTTCAAGGAAGCCAGCAAGGCCTTCCTGCATCCCGATACCATCACCAA